>JAQUKI010000024.1 GCA_028719225.1 Fidelibacterota bacterium
CCGTTTTTCGATATGAAGATGAATAGTTCAACCGACATACAGATCATCCGGAAGGAACAATTTATGAAACGTGCATACATAGCAGTCGCTTCTTTGCTCATACTTGGACTTTTTACTACCAGCCATTCTGAGACCGCCCGGGAAATCATCAAAAAATCCGAAAACAACCTTCGTGCGAATTCCAGTTTAATAACGCTTTCGATGACCATCGTCAAACCGGAGTGGTCGCGTTCACTCAAAATGAAGGCGTGGTCGCTCGAGCCCGATTTTGCGTTGTTCTACGTGATGGAACCGGCGCGCGATAAAGGATCGACGACGCTCAAGCGGAAAAACGAAGTCTGGAACTGGATTCCCGCCGCCCAGAAAGTGATCAAGATTCCACCTTCAATGATGCTTCAGTCGTGGATGGGTTCCGACTTTACCAATGACGATCTCGTACGCGAGGCGTCGGTGATCGACGATTACACACATCGCCTGCTTGGTTCGCAAAAGATCGACAATTACGATGCATGGAAAATCGAATCCATTCCTCTGCCATCAGCGGGAATTGTTTGGGGAAAAATCATTTCATTCATTTCAAAAGGCGACTATCTGCAAATCTGCGCCGAGTATTATGACGAAGACGGAACGTTGGTCAAGGTTTTTAAAGGCAGTCAGGAAAAAACCTTTGGCGACAGGAAAATTCTCAGCCACTGGGAAATGATTCCAACCGACAAACCCAATAATAAAACCATTCTTGAGTATCTCGACGCCAAATTTAACATCGACATCCAACCGGCATTCTTTTCCGAACAAAACATGAAGCGCGTCAGGTAATTCATGAAATTATATATTCAACTGGCTTGGCGAAACCTTTGGCGGAACAAGCGGCGGACGCTCATCGCGGTTTCTTCGGTTTTCTTTGCCGTTTTTTTTTCCGTGGTCATGCGATCCATGCAAAAAGGAAGCTACGATTACATGATTTACACGTCGGTTAGCACATTCACCGGCTATATTCAGGTTCATGGTAAAGAATTTTGGGATAAGCGGAGTCTGGATCAAAGCATGACCATCGAGCCGTCGA
The DNA here is from genome assembly GCA_028719225.1 of Fidelibacterota bacterium. Classification (GTDB taxonomy): domain Bacteria; phylum Fidelibacterota; class UBA2242; order UBA2242; family UBA2242; genus 0-14-0-20-45-22. The sequence goes on from JAQUKI010000024.1 coordinate 1,064, forward strand.
TCGTTCAGCAGTTCCGTAAAATTCCGCATGTTACAGCAGTCGTACCGAGGTTGGAATCATTCAGTCTTATTTCATACGGTTCCGCCACAAAGGTCGCGTCCGTTGTCGGCATCGACCCGGAACATGAAGATCAAATGACAAATCTGAAATCCAAATTAACTTCCGGAACGTATTTGGCCGACACTTCGCAGGGTATACTGCTCGCCGAAGGACTCGCGAAAGTTCTGAAAGTATCGGTAGGCGACAGTATCGTTTTGTATGGGCAGGGATTTCAGGGAACGACCGCCGCCGCACTGATGCCGGTCACCGGAGTCGTCAAATTCAATCTTCCAAATTTAAACACGTCGCTCATTTATATCAGTCTTCCGACGGCGCAATGGCTGTTTTCAGCGCCGGATCGCATCACGTCACTCTCGTTCATGATCGATAATATCCGGCATCTCAAATCCACCACGCGAAATATTTCCGCTCTTACCGACAGCCGATACGAAGTCATGACATGGGATAAAATGATGCCGGAACTTGTCCAATACATCGAAGCGGATAATTCCAGCGGCATCATCATGTTACTGATTTTGTACGTCGTCATCGGTTTCGGAATTTTTGCGACAGTTATGATGCTGACAAACGAGCGCATCCGCGAGTACGGCGTACTGATTTCCGTCGGCATGAAAAAAGCGCGACTGATATTCGTCACAATCCTGGAGACCATTTTTATTTCGTTCATGGGAGTCATATCCGGTTCAATCGCGAGTCTTCCGATCATTTTTTATTATATTAAAAATCCCATTGTTCTCACCGGAAAGACAGCGGAAGTGATGTTGTCTTTCGGTTTCGAGCCAATTTTGCCATTCAATATTTCAGCCGGGATGTTTCTCGAGCAGATTTATACAGTTCTCATCATCGCGCTTTTTTCGGCGATTTATCCTTACGTTTTCATCCGAAAATTAAAACCTGTCAAAGCCTTACGCGGATAGAAAAGAAATTTTCAGATGCTGATACAACTTGCATGGAAGAATCTCTGGCGCAATAAAAAACGGACGCTCATTGCCGCCTCGTCAATCTTTTTTGCGGTTGTACTTTCTGTTTTTATGCGCTCCGTACAAAAGGGCAGTTTCGACTATATGATCCACATAACGCGCAGTTCGCAACCCGGCTATATTCAGGTGCATGGCAAGGAATTCTGGGATAAACGCTCGCTGGATCAAAGCATCGTAATCGATTCAAAAGAACAGAAACAGTTTCGGGAAATTCCAAACGTCACATCCGTCGTTCCCCGGCTGGAATCGTTCTCGCTGATTTCATTCGGTTCGGCAACAAAAGTCGCTTCCATTATCGGAACCGAACCGACATCTGAAGATCAGATGACACGGTTAAAATCGAAAGTAATCGCCGGAACTTATCTCGATAATACATCCGACGGAATTCTCGTCGCCGAAGGACTTGCGAAAACTTTAAAAGTCAGTGTCGGTGACAGCATTGTCCTGTTCGGTCAGGGTTATCAGGGCATGACCGCTGCCGCTCTGTTACCGGTTGCCGGTATCGTCAAATTCAACTTTCCTGCTCAAAACGAAAAATCCGTTTATCTCAACCTACATACCGCGCAATGGTTATTTGCCGCTCCAGACCGCATCACTTCACTTTCATTCATGATCGGGAATATCCGCTATCTGAAACCGATCACAGGCGAAATCCGATCCGTATGTGGCAATCGGTTCGAGATCATGACATGGGAAGAAATGATGCCCGAACTCGTTCAAATGATTCAGAGTAAAATAGCCGCCGCATCGATCATGCTGATGATTTTATATCTTGTCGTCGGATTTGGAATCTTTGCGACGGTCATGATGTTCACTAACGAACGACTGCGCGAATTCGGGATGCTGATTTCTATCGGAATGAGAAAAATCCGACTGATTTGCGTCACATTCATCGAGACGATTTTTATATCGTTCATCGGCGTTGCCGCGGGCTCGATCATTGGATTTATTATTGTATTTTACGGAATGCGGCATCCAATCCGTCTTACGGGCGAAACCGCCGAGATGATGCTTTCGTACGGATTCGAACCGCTACTCACATTCGACATCACGCCGGCACTTTTCACCGATCAGGTCGTCATCGTCACGATCATCGCTTTGGTATCGGCAATTTATCCGCTGATGTTTATCCGGAGATTAAAACCGGTCAAAGCCTTACACAGTTTATAATAAGGAAATTGCACATGTTGATTCAACTTGCATGGAAAAATATCTGGCGAAATAAAAAACGAAGTCTGATCATTCTTTCCGCCATCGCCATCGGATTGACGTGCGGTCTTTTCGCTTCCGCCGTCATGTACGGCATGTGGGACACGACGATCCGCAACACGATCGACAAGGAACTTGGTCATTATCAACTTCACTCGAACGAATACAAAGCGGAAAATCTCATCGCCAATTACATCCCGAATGGCGAAACTGTTATCGATTCACTACAAATGCAACCGACGACAATTGCCGTTTCCGGCCGTACGATCGTCGAGGGAATCGCCGCTTCGCCTACTTCATCAGGCGGCGTACGGATCATCGGCATCGATCCGCCGGATGAATCGAAAGTGACGACGCTTTATCAATACATGAAACAAGGCGCTTATCTCGACACCGTCAAAGCGAACACGATTATCATCGGCGAAAAACTCGCTGAAAAGCTCAACCTGAAACTAAATTCCAAAATCGTTCTCAGTTTCCAGGGACTCGATGAAAGCATCGTTTACAGCGCTTTCCGGATTCAGGGAACTTTCAGTTCGGAATCTTCCGCATTCGATGAAACCACCGTCTTCGTTCGACAAACGGATCTATTCGCCCTGCTCAATCATCCGATAATTTTCCATGAGATTGCCGTTCGGTTGGATTCCGATAAAGAACTCGCGACGATCGCCGGACAGAATCAGCAAAAATTCCCCGGCTTAAAAATCGAAACGTGGCGCGAACTCGCTCCCGAACTCAACATGGTCAATGACATGATGTCGCTTTACCTGAACATTTTTCTTGGGATCATTCTTCTTGCGCTCCTGTTTGGAATCACCAACATCATGCTCATGTCCGTTCTGGAACGGGTGCGCGAATTCGGGATGTTGATGGCGGTCGGAATGAAACGGATCAAGGTGTTTTTCCTTGTCATTTTCGAGGCGATCGCGCTGTCGCTTGTCGGAGGCATTATCGGTATCATCTTCGGCTCGATATTGACGGTAATTTTCGCGCATGTCGGCATCGATCTGTCCATTGTCAGCGAAGGACTTTCATCTTTCGGCGTCAGTTCGATGCTTTATCCCAGCCTGCCGTGGACCATCTATCCGACACTGACGTTCATGATCATCGTCACGGCGGTGATCAGCGCCATTTTACCAGCGAGAAAAGCGATCCGACTCAAACCGTCAGAAGCCATTCGTTCTTTTTAATTCAATGAACAATTTTAATGGAGTTTAATATGCCATTGATCGAACTGAAAAAAATCTGCAAAACCTATTCCGAAACCAAGGTTCCCGTTGAAGCTCTCCGCGATGTTGATCTGGAAATCGAAAAGGGCGAATTCTCTGCCATCGTCGGCCCTTCCGGCTCGGGGAAAACCACCGCCTTGAACATCATCGGCGGGCTGGACGATCCGACTTCCGGTCAGATCATTGTCGATGGACACGACATCTCGACACTGAAGAAAGATGAAATGATCAACTTTCGTCTGCATCATATCGGATTCGTGTTTCAGGCGTACAATCTCATTCCCGTATTTACCGCGAGAGAAAATGTCGAATTCATCATGTTACTCCAGAAAATTTCCAAAGAAGAACGTGAAAAGCGAGCCATCGAATTGTTGACTGCCGTAGGACTTGCCGACCGAATCGACAGTCGGCCTTCGGAACTATCCGGCGGACAACAACAACGCGTTGCCGTCGCCCGTGCGCTCGCTTCGCACCCGTCATTCGTTCTGGCTGATGAACCGACGGCAAATCTCGACTCGAAATCCGCAATATCGCTTCTCGAACTCATGGAAGTCCTGAATCATGAATACGGAATGACGTTCGTTTTTTCAACACACGATTCGCGTGTCATCAAACGTGCGCACCGCGTCATTACGTTGGTTGATGGAATGATCGCATCCGATGTTCTAAACACATCGGCGCATGAAAATTGAAATTGAGTATATGCGGCGGATTTTTTCGATAGTGTTTTTACCTTGTCTTCTCTGGGCGCAGACATCGAAATTCGAAATCAACGGATATGGCAAATACATGTTCAGTTCGATGTCATATCCCGCGAGTGACACCCGCTACGACGACCATTATCTGCACGTGCGTATCAACTCCAAATGGTATCCGACGCCAAACCTGACCGGCGCGTTGGAATTAAGAATACGCGGGATTTACGGCGAAACGGTTCGCAACACATCGAATTACATCGATCAGATTAAAAGCACACGCGATTTCGCCCGATTGGACGCCGTACTTTGGAATGAGAAAAGTACCGTCGGATATGCTGAAATCGACCGGCTGTGGTTCGATTATACAAAAAATAAATTTCAACTGACGGCTGGAAGACAACGAATCGCATGGGGAACCAGCTGGGTCTGGAATCCCATCGACATCTTCAATCCCTATTCCGTGCTGGATTTCGATTATGAAGAGAAGCCGGGCGTCGATGCCCTGAGAGTCCAATATTATACCGGCGCCGTCTCGAAAGTTGAATTTTCCGTCAAACCCGGTAAATCCGAGAGCGACCGGATTCTCGGCGGACTCTGTTCGCTCAATGCCGGAGAATATGATTTCAATCTCATTGCCGCAATGCGGAACCATCGCTGGATTCTCGGCGGCGGCTGGGTCGGCGATATCCGCGACGCCGGTTTCCGCGGCGAGTTCACTGTCAGTAAAAACTTCACCGACCAGGATGAATATATCGGCGATTTCGTTTCGGGATTTCCAAGTTACCGGTATGCCGGAACGTACAACAAGCCTGTCGTCTCGTTCGTTCTATCCGGCGATTATACTTTTTCAAATTCATTCTATGTCCATACCGAAGTTCTTCATAACAGCAACGGAAAAACAGATGATATTCTCGTTTATCAGACTCAGGCGCTTGAAAATGGAATGCTGACGGCTGCGAAGTGGTCGATCTATCAGGAATTCGCTTACGAAATCTCTCCATTGATGCGCGGCGCTATTTTCTGCCTCTTCAATCCCAATGATAAATCCTCCGTCGTCGTGCCGTCACTGAATTATTCCGTCTGTACAAATCTCGATCTGATGGCGATCGGTCTTCTCTTCAACGGTAAAACGCAAACGGAATACGGCGACTACGGCAAGACTATTCTGCTGAGAGTTAAGTACTCGTTTTAGTCCGTAAAAATCCGCCAAAGTGCTCACGATGGAATGACTCAGATTCCGCCAGAAACAACGAACGAATGCGTTTAAAAGTTCACCCGGAATTGGGTCGCCAGATATTCGAGTTTTTCCGCAATTTGCGCTTGACGGTCGGCGGAAAGACCGCGATATATTTTCCATGATCCGCTCTGTTTTTCCAACGCGTCGGTAAGTTCCCATTTATGCCGGAACGTTTGCCCTTCGAGCCGTCGTATCGACTGTATTTCTCTCGGTGTAAACCATGCGCCGACACGCTTTGCGAATCGTGGAACGTTCTGAATCGTGATGACATTCACCTCGGCTATCTGGAAGATTTCTGGCTGCGCCGCGTCCGGAACATTTGCGATTTTCAACGCGCGATCGAACGTTCGGGCATTTTGATAGAAAATCTCAAAATCCTCTCTCTGAATATTGATGCCGCTCTGCTGTAAACGGTCAACAACAGCGGGCGTAATCTCGTAGCCGACTTTGATATAGACGGGTTTGTCGAAGACATTTTGAATGAAAAACAGTGAGATAAACGTGATCGCCGCGGCCATGACCGGAGTCACCACCCAGCCCATCGCGATTTTTCCGAGAACTTTTAGTTTGATGTTCCGGTCGCGATTGGCGATCCCGATGCCGACGACGGCGCCAATAACCAACTGTGAACTGGAAACCGGCACTAACGGAATCGCCGGAAGCCCGTGCCCGACCAACCAATTATGCAAAGAAGAAGAGGAGAACAGAAACAATACCAGTGACTCGGAAAGGATTACGACCAATGCTGCCTGCGGAGACATCTTGATGACATTTTTCCCAACTGTCGCCATGACGCGATGGGAATAAGTATAAACTCCGACGGCGATCGCCAGTCCGCCGAGTAAAAACAACTGATCGATACCGGAAATGTGAATAAATCCCAGGTTGAACGACTTGAACGGCGAGATTGGAATAAAAATTCCCATCACGTTGGCGATGTTGTTCGCGCCCAGTGCGTATGAACCGAATGAACCGATAACGATCAATCCGATCCGTGTGTACATATCCAACCGGAAAATGGAAATTCTAATCACCGGCACGACTGATTTAACGATTTTATAAATGACAAACGAAAAGAGCGCCGCCAGAAACAAACTCGCTATCCACGATGAAACGATCCGCGTCAGCGCGCCATAATCGGTTAACATCCCCGCAAATATGTTCCATCCGACGATCGAACCAACAATCGCTTGTGAAGTGCTGACCGGCAGTTTCATTCGCGTCATCCAGAAAACGGAAAATCCGGCGGATAAAGCGACCATAAATGCACCGGCAATCTGGTTGATCGAACCTAACTGCGTCAGTGTGTGGCTTGCGCCGCTCCCGGAAATCACCGCTCCGAAGATAACGAAGATCGATGCGAGCAGAGCGGCAAGTTTGAAGCGAACCATCTTTGTGGCGACCGCCGTTCCCCAGATATGCGAGGCATCGTTCGCGCCCAACGACCATCCGAAAAATAAACCGGAAGACAGAAAAATCAGTGTAATTATCACGTTATTTCTCCATCTTTTGTATGTTCATCGTTCTTCGATTTTTTCACATCCTTTTCGTGACGATGTTGGTGCCAGACAAGATCGTAAATAAGCAGAAAGCAGACCATTAATGCGATTACAAGACCAGTCATGAACAATCCGAACTGCGCCGGTTTATTAAAGACGATTTCCAGACTTGCCCGATCGCCGGCTTGCAAATTGACCGCGTTGAGAACCACCGAAGATCGGTCGTAGAGATTCTGAACTTCATAAGCGGGATTTTTCCGCTTTGGATCGATATATTTAGGCGTCGTTTCGACGATTTTGTGAATGTTAAATCCTTCAGGTAGAATGATCTGCATCCGAAATTTTCTGATCTCAAGTCGCGAACTATTGAGAAAGCGTTGTTTCAACGGATAATGATTCAATTCTTTCGGCCGGTATGATAAATTGTAATATTTCGGAACATCAAACCGTACTCTGATATTCTGAAATTCCGGTACATCTTTGGTTGGATCGATCCGGATATATCTCATACCGCCTTCCGAAACGATCCGGCTGGCATGTCCTTTTTCCATTGTATCCGGCGTAATTGTCACCAGTTCCGTATGCCGGAAAAGTAACGGAATATAGAGTGGTGATTTGCATAACCTATTGAACTGCACATCCACAATTACATTCGCTGCTCCATCGTTGCTTATTTTGATGATTTCAGAATATTCGGTAACGAATATCGGCTTTTCCGGTTTCTTTTCGCCCAGAGCAGTTGAATAAAAGAAAAGACTGAACACAATCATTAAAACCGAAAACCGGCATACATTATTTTTCATTTTCACTCCAACGATTGAATGGATGCGTGATCAAATTTGAATTAAAATATCTCGAAGCGCCTGTCACTTCACGACCGATCCAATCCGGTTTGACAAACGGCTGAGTTTCATCTTTCAACTCCAGTTCGGCAACAGCCAATCCTTCATTCTCGCCATGAAATTCATCCACGATCCAGACCAAATTATCGACAGTTACAATCCAACGATCTTTCTCAATGAGTGGTTTTTCACATAGTTTATCTAATATTTCATGGGCGTCGTTTAATGGAATTTGATACTCATACTCATCTCGGGAAATGCCGACCATTTTACCCTTGATCGTCAAAAAAGCGCGTTTGCCGGCGATTCTCATCCTCACGATTCGTTCCGGTAAACTGCACAGATAGCCCTGAACATACCGTTCGGCGACGCCTTTGGATTTGTATACGTCAGACACGACGAGAAATTTACGTTCGATCTCTTTGCTCATTCTTTCTGTTCCTGTCTCCTCGGAAATTTAGTCTTGAGAAAATGGATATAGTTAGTATTCTCCAAACCGTCGATTTCCAATAAACGGATGACCTTCCACGCTTTGTCCGGCGCCTCATGTTCGACGCCAACCGTCTGAAAATTATCTCCGTTGATCATCAATCCCGCAATTTCCACTTTCACGCCATTGATAAGATATTCCGCCCGCTTTTTCTGAACTTTGACAAGGTTCAATTTGGCGTATTGGCCGACTGCCCGGATAAATTCTTCCTCATCGTAATTCATCTTTGCCGGAAGTTTACCGATCTTCAGCAATCCGACCAATTCATCGATGTCGTTCAATGTAGGTGGGAATGAAATTTTCCGGTGAGAAGTCCATTGCTCCAGCCGATCTTTACCGGTTTTAAGCAGGATTTTCACATCGAGAACCGAATCGCGAACTTTGCAATTTACCGTCGAGAATTCCGACAGAACATACAGATCGGCGCTTTGCCGTTCCCTGAGACACGGATAATGCCGGATGATTTCTGACGGTTCCTGTAACGATTTGCCAAACACTCTCCATTCCCAGCGTGGAAACGTCATTCCTTCAAAAACTTCGTTCATATCGTTTTTCCGTTCATCAGTACATCCGTTTAATGACATAAATCCCGAGCCTGTCGGCCAGATCTTCCGCACGGTCGGCGATCAAATCGATATTGGTTGTAAAATAGCGCAGGTGTATCCGGTTACTGAGCGCGATTCCATCCGATCGATACACCTTGCGTTTCAGCGCTTCAGCCTGTTTATCCGCTTCTTTCTCAAGAGCATAAACGATGGAAAGTACCTCTTTCACTTTTGATGGATTCGTAAAGAACATTCGCGTCGCGAGGATTACTTCATCAACCGATTCGACGCACTTGGCGGTCAGTTCAAGGAAATCGGCATGAAAAATTGCCGGTATCTCCGGTTTTTCGATGGAAAATGCCAGCATCATTTTCCGAATCTGATCGATGATGTTGTCCGCATTTTCAAGAAGCGCCAAAACATCGCCGCGAGATTCCGGGATCAGCGTTTCGCTATAGAGATAACTCTCGGCGTCACGTCGAAACTCATCCGCGCGTTCTTCGAATATTCTCGCCTGTTCCGCATACTCATCTAAAGCCGAAAGATTCTTTTCAATATAAGACTGTACGCCGCGCAGGCAGACCAGCGCCGATTGCCCGACCATATCAAAGAATTCGTTGCATTTCTTCTCGATCTTCGGATCGCTTTCGAACACCGTAGCAATTTTTACTTTCATTCTCGTCATCTCGCCGTCAGATCGAACGTTTGATTGTGTAAATCGCCAGCCGGTCGGCGACATCTTCCGCTTTGTCCGCCATCAATTCGATATGAAGCGCAAAATAGCGCAGATGGAATTTCTCACTCAATTCCAGTTCCGGCGTCCGGAATACTTTCCGCTTCAGTGATTCGGACTGCCGGTCGGCTTCATGTTCCCAGAAATAAACCTTGTTCAGCGAGTGTCGGACGTTCAGAGGATCGACTAAAAACGCACGGGTGGAGATTACGACTTCATCGACCGCTTTCGCGCTGTGTTGCGACAACTTGATGTAATCCGCGTGAAATTGCTCGGGCACATGCGGAATCTCCACTGAGAATTCCATCAGGATTTGCTTCGCCTGATTGATGATGTTGTCGATGTTTTCGAGCAACGCCAGCATGTCGCCTCGAGATTCCGGGATCAGCGTTTCGGTGTAAAGTTGGTTCTCGATGTCGCGCCGCAGAGCATCGCCGCGTGATTCCAGCAGGACGATCTTGTTCAGGTTCTCCTCGAATTCCGGCGTTTTACCGGACAAGTATGTCTCGACGCCCTGAAGAAGAATCTGTGTCGATTCATTCGTAATATCCAGAAATTCCTCGCACCGGTTTTCCAACGATTTTGTTCGGCTAAGAATAGACATGACCCATTTCCTTTATGCAAATACTTTTCATTTCAACACAGCAAAAGTAATTGCATGAAATTAACGGAATATTTGATTAAAAGAAATAGACGTTTGTGAGGAAGTTAAATGAGTCGGTTATGTAGATTGGTTGGATTAGGTTGGATTAGGTTGATTAGGTTGATTAGGGCAAATGGATGAAAAGTGAGATTAGAGACGTGAAATATTCATCGGTGTAAATTTCCCCGATCTCCAACCTCCAATTTTCAACTTACTAATCACTCCGGTTGAAAAGCGTCCGGCAGGTGCGTGATCTTGTGTTCGTTCCCGCGAATCGTCACGCCGATCACATCGAACCGGCAGTTCAAATCCAGTTCGGGTCGTTGTGACAGCCAGCCGTCGGCGATCAAAGTCAATTGCTTCATTTTGCGTTCATCGACCCATGTTTCCGGCGGTCCATATCCGCCGCTATGTCGCTCGGTTTTCACTTCGACAAAACAAAGGTCTTCCCCTTTTTGCGCAATGATGTCCAATTCGCCGTAAGCGCCGATATGAACATTCCGCGCGACGATCTTAAATCCCTGCCGATGAAGATAATATGCCGCGAGGTCTTCACCGTACTTTCCAACCTGTTTAGTGTCGCGCATCTGCTCCGGATTGACGACGAACTCCTTCACGCCCGAAAATGATTTCCGATGGATCGGACACGGTCCAAACTTCGCGATTGCCTTACGATGCGCTTCCGTGCCGTATCCTTTATGTTTGGCGAATCCGTAATGCGGGAAAACCGCATCCAATTCTTTCATCAACTTGTCCCGGTACACTTTTGCAATGATCGACGCGGCCGCAATGGAATAACATTTGCCGTCGCCGCCGATGATCGCGGTGTTTGGATAGATCTTATCGGGGATCGGTCTGCCGTCGATCAGCAAATGGCCGGGCTTCAATTTCAGCCGACCAACCGCCTGACGCATGGCTTTATAAGTCGCCTGAAGAATGTTGATCCGGTCGATCTCTTCAGGCTCGACGACGCCGATGCCGACGGCTTTGGCGTTTTGCAGGATCACGTCATAGAGTTTTTCCCGCTTTTTCGGCGTCAATTTTTTGGAATCGTTGATGCCTTCCAGAGTCTCCGACTCTCTGTCGAATACAACCGCCGCAGCGACGACCGGTCCTGCAAATGGTCCCCGCCCCGCTTCATCGATACCCGCAATGAGATGAATCCCGTTTTCCCAGAGACGATGTTCATATTCCAAACTGATTTGTGTATTCTTCATTGGTTGGGAATTTAACAGAATGATGGAATGATGGGAAGAAAAACTGTTTGTCGGCTGATAAAGGTTGAAAGAAATAGATCAAGTGGATTACAAAGCATTATTGTCCCGGTTTATAATGACCAACCCGGGAAATTAGTCCGTGGCTCATTTTCTCAGGTTGAGTACGGGTTACAGGTAACGGGTTTCGGGTGACTGGTCACTGATTACCCGCCATTGGGGGGATTTTGTGTTTATCCTTCATTAAAAAATATGTTGACTTTTAGCCGTTTAGGCTGTATAATGAAAATGTTCATTAACACTGGGACGGGCAGTAGAAGCGAAGGTTGACCTCTCCGGCTTCCGTAACTTCAAGTTGAAACGCTTTTTGGAATTTCAAGTTCTTCAGATAGAATCGTGGAGTAATTTTATTTAAAAAAGGTGAAACAATGAATCGATCTGTCGTCCCGGAAGAAAGAACAAACAATCTTCCCATTCTCAAATCAGACTCTGTTTGGGTCTGCAGAAAGTGTCTCTCATTTTCCATGAACGACTCATGCGGGAGAAGTGCGTTTTCAAAACAATCTTCTTCTCGATGGAGAATTGGACAAATCCATTTTATCAAACATAAATTAAAATGAAAATGAACAGACTATATAGGGAGGAAGATATGCAACTGAACACTCCAATAAATCCCCGCGCCTTTAATCGCCCGGTGTGTGACTTCGCGATTTCGGCGCGGGGTGATGTATCCCGACTCTGTCGGAAAAACAACGTGGTTGAAATTATCTAAAAATGAGCATACTTTCAACCATGAAGATAACGAATAAAGGAAATACGATGCCCTCTGGCAACAACCTGAAAGCCAAAACCGCAATGTTCACGATCTTTCTTATTCTTACCACAGCCCTCGCCATCTCCTGCAAGGAATGCCCGACCGAACAACCGGACTACAATATCTACTTATCCGCAGAGGATATATTCTGCACTTCGGTCGTCCTGAATGTCACCCTGCCGGATTCCGGGGATGTCAGCGCCTTCGCGCTCGACCGGGACGACTCCACCGTGGCAACCTATACGTGCTGCGATGACGATACCCTGATCGTCGATGAAGGCCTGACACCCAACACCGATTACATCTACCGTGTCCGCTTCCTGAAGGATGGTAAGACCAAAGCCGAGTCGGAGCAAGTCACTGTACATACGATGGATACTACCAGCCATGATTTCATATGGGAGATCGACACGCTGGGTAACTATGGTAGTTATCTGAGAGATGTTTGGATCGTGGATGAAAACAATATCTGGGTGGTAGGTAATATCGAAACTGACTGTGGCACTTTCAATGCCGCGAGATGGAACGGAACTAAGTGGGAACTTATTAAGGTACTAACTGGTCATACACCTAATAATGGAATTTTTTATTTTTCTGAAGATGATATTTGGGTCGCATCTGGACTTCCAATTCATTGGAATGGTTCTGAATGGACACTTTATCATCTCTGGAATATGGGCGTTCTTGATGACGAAGATGGCGGTGTGACTGATATTTGGGCTTCTTCATCATCAGACATCTATTTTGTGGGCTATAAAGGTTCCATTGTCCACTACGATGGCTCGACCTTCATGAAGGTGGAGAGCGGGACGGATGTGGATTTGGTGGATATTTGGGGGATTAGTAATGATAATATTTGGGTATGCGGTTATACTGAACCTGTTGGAACGGTAATAGTACACTTTAATGGGAAACAATGGAGTAAAATTCACTCACTTCCATATGAAGAATATATTGATCTAAATACAGAAAAAGTATCCGGGCCGATCAGCAGTATATGGACAGACTCTCCCAACTATCTCTGGACAGTAAATTATTGGGGATTTTATAATCTATCCACAGATAATCCCGATAATTTCATCCGCTATCCCGATGTTGATATCTGGCGGGGCTGGATATATAGACTTCGTGGAACCGGGCCGAATGATATCCTTTTTTGTGGAGACCGCTCCGCGATCTGGCATTACAATGGGGATACATTTGAATCGTATCCGTCAATCTCAGGACATTTTAGTTTGAGAAACATTGACATTAACGATCAGTGTTATGTCGTTGTTGGTGCAGACTATAGTTCAATGAGAGCAGTTGTAATAAAAGGAACAAAAGAAAACAAATGAAAGGAAAAATAACATGAAGATAATTTTATGTATTTTTATCGTAATAATCCTAACCGCCATTATATATGGCGATATCTTACAGGAAAATCGAACTAATACAATTAATGTTTCTCCAGACGATTTATTTGAAGAAGAAATCGACCCAAAATTATGTAATGGATACAACTATATTAATTTTGACGGGAATTCCATATATATTAGCCCGAGTGTAGTTGTGGCTGGGAAGGTATACTTTGTACTTCCTACGACAGAAATTCTTCTTAACGGCTATCATTGGTTTAAATGTGACCTCAATGGAGACGGCTCATGGGATAATGACTGGACTGCACTTATTAGTCTTAATAGTGCAATTTTACAGCAGGAATATATGAAAATAAATGATTTTGGTAATAGTCAAATCAAAACTATTAAATTCATATTTGGCACCCTAAATTTAGAAGATACAAAAGAATGCTCTACAGAACTGATCCTGCTTCAGACACCAAATACCAGTTATGGTGCTTCTTTTGATTTTCTCGCCGTGTATTACAGTCCTGACAACGTACTCGACAAACCCCTTCTTATCGTGGAAGGCTTTGATCCTTTAAATGAAAATTATCCTTCCTATTACCTTGATCTAGTAAAACCGCTGATTTATGAGGATCTAGATGATTATGGTTATGACTTTTTCTTCCTGAATTTTGCAGACGGTGGAAAGGATATGCGGGATAATGCTAATGTTGTTTTACAAGCACTGGAAAAAATATCATCACTGTACAGTAATCCCGATCAAAAAATATGTATTGCCGGCTTGAGTATGGGCGGCGTAATAGCGCGATATGCACTTGCCTATGCCGAAGAGAATGATATTGACCACAATGTCGGTCTGTTTTTATCTTTTGATTCTCCTCAGAAAGGCGCCCATATAAGCCCCGATTTACAGGGATGGATAAAAAACCAGGATGACAGTAACGAGGCTGTAAAAACCATGCAGCATAAAGTCAGTTCAGTAGCAGCCCAGCAGCTTCTAATGTCCAACGCCTATGACCCAGATCATAGTGAATATAATTCATTCTATAATGAACTAAACTCACTTAACGGGAGTGGATATCCCACATCTTGTTATAACGTGGCCATTAGTAACGGGACTCTGGATGCAACTTATGGAGCCGCGGATGACGGGAGGCATATATTGACATTGACTATTGCAGATAATCTCATTAAAACAGTGAATGCCGTTGCCTATGATAATCACCCTGGTTCAATGATTTCCGATATAACTACAAGCATGTCTGGAGTAACATGGATACTTCAGATATTTGGTCTTGGAATCGGTTGGGACGTAGATATTTTATTCAATCCCGTCTTTATTCCTACTTGGTCAGCATTGGATTTAGAAAATTGGGATGTGGACGGTTCCTATGACCTGATAGAACCGATTTCCTCAAAGTTTGATGAAATTCTTGTTCAGGATGAACCTGTCCAACACCATATCTTAACAATTAAATCCCGAGAAAAAATTATAGATTGGCTTGAACAGGGTACTGTTCCGATTCATTTTAAAAATGTTCATGATGGAGAAAATATTGCGAATACTACTCTTGGTGTTGATGGTGTAAATAGTTCAATTCCCACCAACACTGAAATCTACCTTAATAACCAGGAAGATTTTACTATTCGGACCAATCATCATAAAATCACCGGCCAAAATCTTATGCACCATAATTGGAATCTTGATGATAGCAAACATTATTTACATACAAATCTTCATGTTCAACGATATATTACAGAACAAGTTGCAAATTTCTCCGATTATGAATCTGTTAATATTACCTCAAATATATCATCCGATATCAAGTTTCATGATCCTTGGTATCTTCAAAATACCGAAGATACTCCAATAAACTGGGTCCAGCCCGACTGCTACCGCAGTATCTCGCCCGGTAGTTATTCTGTTTTCCTGAATCAAAATGATCAATTTCAACCAAACAAACCCATCTATTCCCTGAAGGCTCCTACAACGTGCGCTGACCAAAGTACTATTTATGTTTTCGACCATTGGTCGTCTCCATCCCCTGAAGCCGCCATTTTTAATAATCAGGGCGATATCACTACAGCCCAATATGAGACTCCAGTTGTCTTTAAACAGGCCGGTGTTACAGTGAGGGCGGTTTATCGGCCGATAAATTTGTCAGACTCACCTCTAACCCTAGGACCGAATAGCAACTACAAGTATCTGAGTATTCCAACCGGAGCAAACATACAGATGCCTAACGATTTTAAGATCATTGTTGAAGCCGATGATGGCGATTATGAAAACAAAGGAGTACTTGATCTATCTCTGGCGACAGAAACAAATCCGATTATTTTCCACTCTGTGAATGCAAATCCTTCCCCCGGAGCCTGGAAAGGTATCGAATTCCGGAAAAAGTCGCTAACGACTTTCAATCTGGAACATGTCAAGGTCTATGATGCAGAAGCGGGACTATGTTTTACAGGCAATCCCGCTGATGAAACCTATACCTATCCGAAAATTACCCATTGTGATCTGCCGATTTGAGAACCCAGCCGCTATCCATTGAAGATGAAACCTATACCTATCCGAAAATTACCCATTGTGAGTTCAAGAATAATCTGGTCGGAGTGAAGTACAAAGATCAGGATCACACTTCAGGCGTCGGCGGTGACCTGTACCTGTATGTTGACAGTTGTCGTTTTGAGAATAATACAATCGGTTTGGCGATAGACAATACCGGTCGCATTGTAAAGCGTATTCGATGGAATCAGTTCGTAGATAACGAGTACGGAATTTATATTGAAGGTTATGCCAATAGTTATGTTTCGTTTTACAATGACACACATTTCGATATCTGTAACAATACCATACTGTCCGATCAGGCAGAAATCGGAATTGCTGCAATCGGCGCATTCTATGTCAACGTAGAAAAAAACGTCATTGATATCGGGAATACCGGCACGGGAATCTTAATTGGAAAACCATATTCTTATGGGTTGGATCATTTCCGACCTTCTATTTTAGGTTCTGCTCCGGAATCGTATTTATATGAAGAATACGATTTGCCCGGAACGACTGAGTTGATATACCGAATTCACCAAAATACGGTTGTTGGTGGCTTTCGAGGTATTCAATGTCATAATCCCTCGGGATCGAAATCTTCCATCCGAGATAATATTGTTATCAATCAGAAGAAAGACCCGGAAAACGCTATGTCAACCGGCGCAGGAATACTGTCTTTCTTCCTTAGTAATAATTTAGTCGGATATAATCTGGTGTCTGGGCAAGAATCATATGAGGAAGATATAAATACCGGCGAGAATATGACAGCGTTTTACTATAACGAGGAGATGTTCTATCCTTTAGGACAGTACTTTCCATCAACGGATATTTATAACTTGCCGGCAAATCTGACTATAAATTACACACCGACCTATAATTCACCTGTAATTGACAAGGGAGATCCGGATTTTGATCGAGATGGAATCTCGTGGGTGTCGGACGCAAACGATCGCGATCCCGATGCAACGCGATTAGATATTGGCGCCTTTTATTATCCTCAGATTTCTGTAAGCGGTACGATTTCCTCCGACACAACCTGGTATGGTAAAGTGACTGTCACCGGCGACGTCACGGTCGCATCCGGTGTCAAATTGACCATCGATCCGGGAACCAAGGTCGCCTTCAATTCAGGTAAGAAACTGATCGTCAATGGAACTTTAGATGCTCAGGGAACATCAGCAAACCATATCGTCTTTACGTCAAGCAGTTCCACGCCATCAGCCGGTGACTGGTACGGCATTCGCTTTGAAGATTCCAGCAATGACGTCAATTGCATTCTCAAATACTGCGATATCCACTACGCTCAGTACGGCGTCTATTGCGACCGGGCGAATCCGAGATTGATCAGTAATACTATCTCCAATAATGAGCAGGGTATTAGTGGTTATATCGCATCGCCGACGATTACGGATAACTAAATTACCGGCAATACCGACGGCGTTTACTTTCAGTACGGCTCCCCGGTGTTTTACAACAACAGCATCGCCTCCAATTTTT
>JAQUKI010000025.1 GCA_028719225.1 Fidelibacterota bacterium
AATGATTTCCGCCGGTGTGTCTTCAGAAAAAATAACGATGAAATCGACCGATTCAAGCGCTGCCAACATTTCAACCCGGTCAGTCTCAGAATTGATCGGCCGGTTCTTGCCTTTTAACCGTCTGACCGATTCATCCGAATTCACTCCGATAATTAAAACATCTCCCAGCGCTTTCGCCTTTTCGAGCAACTCGGCGTGTCCAACGTGTAAAATATCAAAACAGCCGTTCGTAAACACAATTTTCTTGCCGTCTTTTTTCAGCAAAGTCATTAGCGCAACGGCTTCGGTTCGGGTCAGGATTTTTCTATCGCAAAGCATATTTCTCCAACGCACAAAGTTCACACAGGTTCAAATCGCAAAATCGACGCGCATATTCAAGCGCTCCCTGAACGAGGTAATTGTTATTCATTTTCTTTTTATCGATCGATAATCGGTTAGTCATTTTTTCAATATTTGCGGAGATTTCACCTGGTGGAATGAGCATCGCTAAATCCGTTGCGTGCCTTGCCAGCGGTAAATCATGCAACACCGAGCCGATCGCCCAGGCAAACGGCAGTAGTGAATTACTGAACAAATCCATTAGCCGCCGGTCTCCAATCAGCAAATTTCCACCCGGCGAAGAGAAGAGAAGGTGATTTTTCCACAATCCTTCAGGTTGTTGAAAACAATTCGACGCCCAGCGACGAATTTCATTAAAATCCGCGTGTCCGGAAATTTGATTGATCCAGGCCTGCCCCGGAAATTTCGGATAAAATTTCATTAAAATCTGAGCAAGAGCGGCAAGACGTCGCGTCGGATGATTGGCTGGACGAATTCCGGCAAAATGCCATGGAAGATTCCGAACGGATTTCATTGCATATCGCCGTTTCAATTCGTTCCAGATTAGACGTAAGCCCGAAATGTACTCTGTGTTCGTAACCAAAGTCGGTGGTTCGCTGACTTCAAGAAAACCGGCTGTTCCGAACAACAAACTTTCAAGCGTTACTAAACGCTTTTCCGTCTTCGTTTCATTGAGAATGTGATAGATATTAGCAATGGATAGTTTTTCGGCAAGAAGCCGAAACGGTTCACGGTTTTTACTATATCCGAGAACATCCAGCAACGCGAGATAAAAATACTGCTCTGGTTCGATCACCAGCAAATCGGCTTGTACCGTCTGGCATTTTCGCTGAAACCGGATTTTTGCATAATTGTTCATCGTATCGGCAAATTTTGACCAATCGACAGACTTCCATTTTTTGCATAAAAACGGCCGTTCTTCAGTCAATGCAAATGGCGAAGGTAAAACCAACGTCGGTACGGATTTCCCTGATAAAGTCAGGATCGGCCGCCCGGTGTCCGCAACCGAAACGACATGCAAAATAACGGAGTCATATATTGGATCGGTATGATGTTTATGAAGGTACCAATCGGTGCTTCGGATGTGGATTTCCACGTTTCCACGAGCGAATTCTCCGTCAATCATAACGAGCGCATCGGAGAAATCCGGGCCTTCCGAATCATTCCGGTTTCCCGGCGAGACAACACTGATTTTATGCGAATCGACGGTCATTAATCCAATTTGCGAAAACGACTGTTTCAACCAGCAAGTATACAACGACTTTTCCTTTCGACTCAATGAAGGAGCCGTTTCGCAAACACGGCTAACGATGCAGTTAAGCATTTGTCTTTCCATATCTTTGAGTTTCATAAGCCGATTTTCTCTCGATCATTCGATCTCGGACAACATCGACACACTTTTCAAGACCGGAAAACTCCGATACTTTTACGGGAGGATCGATGACGACTTCCACGACGCCCGGCAAGATTTTCAACGCTTTTTTGGCGACGCAATAGCGTGTTCCAAAAAGTGTCACCGGAACAACCGGAACATCTAATTTCTCGGCGAGCCTGAATCCGCCTTTCTTGAATTTACCAATCGATCCGTCCGGACTCCGTGTGCCTTCCGGGCTGACTAAAATGCTATGTCCTTTTCGAATGATTTTTCCTGCTTTCCGGTTGATTGTTTTAATGGCTTTTTGCGGATTTTGCCGGTCAATCCGGATATGTCCACCGATAAACAGAACCCAGCCGACAACTGGAATTCGGAACAGTTCTTTCTTTGCCATAAAGTGAAAAGTCTGCGGCAACGCGGCAAGAACCACTGGAATATCGAGCGCACTTTCATGGTTCACGGTATAGATTACCGGCTGTCCGGGATCGAGTCCCTTGACACCGGAAATCATCAGTCTGATTCCGGAGATTTTTAGGATCATTTTCGCCCACAACCGAATAATTTTCGTGTTCAGCGGAAAAACGATTATCGCCAGAAGTCCGAAAATGACTGTGATAACTAATATCGTTGTCGTCTTCAGAAAGTTACACACGCTGATTTTCCCTCCGATTCAATGATGAATCATTCGTTCGAGTTCAGGTGAATTCGGAACCGATTGAACCAGTTCGGAAATTTCGGTGTCCGTCAGATGCCTGATTTTACCTATAGTATTGGCAATTGTTAAAATTTTCGCCGCGTGTTCTACCCGTTCTAATTTGTAATAAGCGTCCCAGAGATCGTTCCCGCCAGTGACTACTCCATGATTTTCCAAGAGCGCCGCATCGAACGTTACAAGCGTTTCGGCTACAGATTCGGCAAATTGCTGAGTACCGGGAGTTCGATACTGGACGAGCGGTATTTTCCCCAATGTCAGGACGATTTCCGGAAGAACGAATTCTGTCAACGCTTTCCCTGCAACGGCAAATGCTGTCGCGTAAGGCGGATGCCCATGAACGATGGCTTTGATGTCCGGCCGAACCTTATAAATTTCAACATGCATCCTGAGTTCCGACGAAGGTTTATTTTCCCCTATGATCTCATTGCTGTTTAAAATTTTAATCAAATCCCGATCCGTCAGGTCGCATTTGCAGACGCCCGAACGCGTGATGATAATTCCGTCATTTACCCGAACACTGATATTGCCGTCTGACGCCGAAACGAATCCTTTATCATACATCCGTTTTCCGACGGTGATCATTAACTCCTGAAGTTCAAAATCGGTCATCCGTTTTCGCCTTTGATCAATGAAAATCCGGTATAGGATTGAAGCGCTTCCGGAACGAGAACTTTTCCTTCGTCTGTCTGATAAGTTTCCAGAAGGGCGATCATCAGGCGTGGTGTTGCGACGCCCGATCCATTCAGTGTGTGAACATAACCGACTTTTCCATCGGAATTTCGACGGTAACGAATGTTGGCTCTTCGGGCTTGAAAATCCTCAAAATTGCTGACGCTCGAAACCTCAAAATATTTCTGTGAAGCGGGCGCCCAAATTTCGATGTCATAGCATTTCGCCGCCGCGAAACTCATGTCGCCGGAGCAAAGCGAAACGACGCGGTAATGTAATTTCAACGCCTGAAGAATTTCTTCCGCATCCTGTAAGAGTTCCTCATGAGCGATATATGATGACTCGGGCGTCGTAAAACGAACCATCTCGACTTTATTGAATTGGTGAACGCGGGAAAGTCCGCGAGTGTCTTTTCCATATGAACCGGCTTCTCGACGGAAACAGCCGGAGTAAGCGGTGTATTTGATCGGAAGTTTATTCTCCTGTAGAATTTCATCCCGATGGATATTCGTTACCGGAACTTCGGCCGTCGGGATAAGGAACAGATCGTCTTCGTCGGTGTGATACATATCTTCTTCCAGTTTGGGAAGTTGACCGGTTCCGAATGCCGAGTCACGATTCACTAAAAACGGCGGAAAGATTTCTTTATAATCATGTTTTTGCGTGTGAAAATCTAGCATGAAGTTGATGATCGAGCGCTCCAATTTCGCTCCGGCGCCGACATACATCGGGAAGCCGGCTCCTGAAATCTTCGAGGAACGATGAAAATCGATAATACCGAGCGAATCGCCGATTTCCAGATGATCTTTCAACGGAAAATCGTAGGCTGGTTTTTCGCCCCAGAATTTCACCACTTCATTTTCCTCGGCGGAACGACCGATCTTCACAGATTCGTGCGGAATGTTTGGTAATATGACCACGATGTCCATCAATTTTTCTTCGATTTCTTTGACCTTATTGTCGAGTTCTTTGATTTTTTCACCGACCTGTCTCATTTCTCGAATTTTCTCGTCGGCCGATTGTTTATTTTTCTTTAAAGCCGCGATTTCTTCCGTCACACGATTGCGAAGCCCTTTGAGTTGATCGGCCTCAGAAACAATACTCCGGCGCTCGCCGTCGAGAGTCAAGAGTTCGTCGAGTTTCTCCTCTGAGCCTTTGGCACTCAAACCTTTTCGGTATTTTTCCGGTTCTAATCTGATCTGTTTAATATCTAACATGAATTCTCCATAAAATATGGCATAAAATAGAAATTATTTCGGTTTTAAGGTAGATGAAATTGCGGACTGATGCGGATTTCAGAAAATAATCAGACGTGCGCCGCCTGATGTTTCTTCCGCAATCCGACGAGAAGTGTCTGAGCGATAATTTTCAAGTCCAGCAGAACCGACATGTTTTCGATGTAATACAAGTCATATCGGAGTTTTTCACGGACATCGTCAATCGTTTCATCGTATTTATATTTGATCTGCGCCCATCCGGTGATGCCCGGTTTGACGATTAACCGCCGGGAATAAAAATGAATCGTCTTTTCAAGTTCGTTCACGAAATAAAGCCGTTCCGGACGCGGCCCGACAATACTCATCTCACCCAATAAAACGTTGACAAACTGCGGAATCTCGTCCACCCCAAATTTTCGTATAAATCGGCCGACGCGTGTCACTCTCGGATCGTCTTTCTCTGCCCACTTTGGACCGGATTCATCTTCGGCATTTGGTATCATCGAACGAAATTTAATGACCTCAAACTCCTGTTTATTTTTCCCAACCCGTTTCTGTTTGTAGAAAACTGGACCGGGCGAATCGAGAACGATGATGATTCCGATAATGATCCAGACAGGTAAAAAGATGATCAGAATCAATAAAGATATTAAAATGTCGATAAACCTTTTTAACAACCATTCCCAGGTTTTCATATTCGAGCTAAAAAAACGCAGGAGTGAAACACCGTAAATGTGGCTCGTTTTGAATCCGGAAAGCAGGTTATAAAAATCCGGGAGAAGTTTGATGGAAACTTTATACTGGCTGAACAGCGCGATCATATCCATGATCATATCCTGATCTTCACCATCGAGCGCTATGATCACTTCTTTGATCCGGTATTTTCTGATAAGATCGGGAATATTTTCATAACTGCCGATAATCGGGATGCCTTCCATCACTTTTCCGATATTTCCATTTGCATGATTATCGATATAACCGACGATGTTAAACTTTAATTCGGGAACGCTTTTAATTTTCTTTACAACATTGATCGCTTTACTGGATGCGCCAACAATGAACGTTGGGCGTTTTTTAAAACCGAGAATTTCCTCGTTTTTTAAGATGGTAATCAGAAACAAACGTCCCAGACTTAAACCACCGACAAGGAAAAAACCATAAAGAAGTAGAATTTTTCGGGAAATCGTAAACGGCGCCGGTATTTCAAAACTCACTAAAAATAAAAAAATACTTCCGATAATGACGACCTTTAAGACTGTGAAAATCTCGTCAATACGGGAAGTGTCCCATTCTATCTTGTACAAATCGTTCATCCCAAGCGCCAGTGTCCAAAAAATAACCGACCAGGTAATTAACAGAGGAAGATTGTCAGACAAAAGCACATCAAAAGAAAACGGCTGAGGCGCAATCCAATTGAAATAGACTCCCACAAATGCCAGAACTGTAAAGATCGTATCTGATAAAATGAATAAAATTCCCTGAAGAAAGTCCGATGTTTCGAATGGGATAAACTTGCTGTTGGTTTCACTGTTTCCATTTACTAGACCATTTAACTTACCGTTGCCATTTTTTTCGCCTTCATTGACGATGATCAGATTTTTTTCAATTTCTACATAACCAAGACGTCTGACCAACAAGCCACAAAGAACGATTCCAATGATTAGAATCGTACAAATCCCTTTATCGTTCAGGAAGATGAAAGATATTCCCATGAGTCCGGAAATCACACTGAAAACATAAATGACCTTGACCGCATTTTTATGTGTAAATCCGATCGACATTAACCGGTGATGAATGTGTTCTTTATCGGCCATGAAGGGGTGCATGTGTTTACTGGTCCGTCTAAAAAATGATACAGTTGTATCCAAGACAGGTAACGTCATAATTACTAACGGAACAATGATGTTCATATTGTTCGTGTTGCCCATTCGACCGATTTCCAGTGAAATGATCGATGTGGCAAATCCTAAAAACAGTGATCCGGTATCACCCATAAATATTTTTGCCGGATGAAGATTGAACCGTAAAAATCCGAGATTCGCCATGATGAGAATGATATTGATGAGCGCGACGAGAGTCCGTCCACCGTGAAGTGCAATGATCGCAAATATTGTAAAAATGATTGTTGCTACGCCGGATGCTAATCCATCCAAGCCGTCTAATAGATTCATGGCGTTTGTAATAAAAACGATCCAAAGCAACGTAAATATGTACGAAAATAAACCTAACGAAATAGTCCCAAATACAGGAAGATAAATCGATTCAACATTGTATCCGCCGATGACGACTAACAGTGCAGCTGCGATTTGACAATAAAATTTAATGGAGAACTTGAGACCTTTCAGATCGTCTATAAGCCCTATAAACGTGATAAAAGTACAGGCAATTCCGAGAAATAGATATTTATACGGAACCGGACCGGCAATTTCCGGTGCGAGAAAAATGGAAATAATCGTTCCGACGATTACTGCACCGAGAATACCCAATCCACCCAGATATGGAACAAATTCCTTATGTACTTTCCGTGGATTTGGAAGATCACCGATGTTATGACGAATGGCAAATCGTCTCGCTAAAGCCGTGAAGCCTAACGAACTTAAAAATGTCGCAACAGATATGATTGTCAACGCAAATAGCACAAATTCTTCTCCACTATTTTTGACTACTCAAATGGTTAGGTCTGTAACTCGCTAATTATTATGGGAATCGGGAAATAAAAACTCCAAACCTACCTTACTCTTCTTCCGATCACCCGCGATGTTGATGTTGAGTTAAGAGATGTGTTCAGGTAACAAGAATTTTATTTTCGATAACCTCTCATAATAACGGGAAAAATCTATTGATAATTTATCGATGTGTCAAGGGAAATATTATTTAAAAACTAAGTTCACCAAACTTTCAAAACTCATATATGGTAATTTGGCAAATGTAACCGTTAAACACCATTTTCTATGATTTTTAATATATTACTTCTTCAATGAAAACCATAGATTGGTTCTTCGTAATGTATAAAAAAGATCTGTGCATTTCAGTTTAAATTTAATAAACGAGTCCGATAGATAAATCCCGGATCGATAAAGTGTAAAAGCCGTTTCGATGATACCTGATCTGGGTGGAGTGACTACGGCACATTGGTACCCACTTTCCTTAACCAATTCAATAACCTTGTCATTTAATGCACCATACGGATAACAAAAAGTATTTACCTTAGTATTGAGATAGCTTTCCAAATTTATTTTCGATAATCGGATTTCATGTTTAACGCTATCTAATTCCATTGAATCAAGTCTTGCATGAGTCAGAGTATGAGAACCAAATTCAATTCCATACTTTTGCATTTCCTTTATTTGTTCTTGCCTCAGCGAACGATCGACATCTGAAATTTCATAAGGTATTTGAACATCAGTAAAATACAGGTTTTTCGATGTTTCTAACATATTCGCAACTAAAAATATCGTTGCTTTGACATTATATTTTTTCAGAATAGGAAATGCATAAAGATAATTATCTTGGTAGCCATCATCAAAAGTGATAACGAAAACTTTTTTAGGTTCTAACCCCTGTAAGATGAATTTATGATAAAATTCAGATAACGTTAGAGAACGCCATCCTTTACGCACTAAATAACTGATTTGTTTATCGAATTGAACAGTGTTGACAGTCAGAGAACCTCTGGCACTTGCCAATTTTTCAGGAAGAATGCGATGATATGCCAATATTAGATAGTCTTTCATCTTTTTCTCATCATCTTTGCTATCATTTTTTTTAATAAAGGATATTTCGGTTCAATCATCTGCCAGAATCGGTACAAAACAGGAGACAGCACACTGTCATATTCTCCAATTAATTGAATTCGTTGACCACCGAATCCGCGTTTAAATAAATAGATGCCCCACAAGTCATCGCCTTCTTTGACATTTTCCGGCACTCCCTGAAAATCATAGGAAAGGAAGCCGTTTGATTTTGCCCAGCGGATAATATTCCAGTGCATCAGTTGATTAGGATTTGTCTTTGTCCGCCCCGAGCCACCCCACTGGTAAACACATTTTGTACCGAACAGAAATAAAAATGCTCCGGAGAGAACTTTGCCTTGGTGCCTTGCTAAAAATATTCTGCACATTTGCTTCGGAGATAAAATATCCCAAATATTCTTCATCATTTCATAAGAATAAATCGGGAATTGATTACGTTCTGAAACCTGCTTTAACAAGTTATAAAATGCACTTAAAAACTCGTTGCTTCCATCATCGGAAATAATTTCAATTTGTTCACGTTCGGCTTTTCGGATATCGTATCGTACCCGACCTTCCATGGATTCTAATAATTGTTCTTCCGTTTTGGACAGGTCAAGGCGGAAAGTGGCAGTATGTAAAATCGGATACTGGACGTGACACAAACTGTATTTTTCAATATAACCATTAAAAACACACGCTTCGCTGATATCCGGACTCATCCTGATATACAGCGCATTTTCTTTTCGTGCAATTTCGTGTATTTTTACAAAAAGCAGATTAAAAATAAGTAGTGCCTGTTCATTTTTATAGTCTAATACCGGACCACGGGGAATATAGAATATTCTCTTCGAAAACAGAGGCGACTTTTTGTACAAACAGGATAAGGCGCCGACAATTCGGTCTGCATCAACAGCAATTAATTTGATGACATCCCAGTCGTCGTATTTTCGGATAGTTCCCCATTCAAAGGATTGATATATGCTTGAGTAACAGGATGACGATACAAAATCATTATAAATTTGACCTTCGTTTTCGCTAACTGATCGAACAAACATTTCTAGTTATTATCCTCTTTCTCACCTCAATATATAAGTTTCAGAACAATTTTTTAGATGGTTTCCACATACTGTATATATTCATTGTTAATCAGTTCTACATTAAATTTGTATTTAGCAATTTCTCGGGAAAGTTTTCCCATCAAAACAAGCTTATCAGTATTTTTTATCATATATATCATCGCATTAACCAGATCAGGAATATTTTTGGAACGGATTAATAATCCGTTCCCATACTGTATGACAGTCTCCCGGCATCCAGGAACGTCAGTAGTGATAATCGGCAGTTCCATCGCCATAGCTTCAATAATTGACTTTGATAATCCTTCTCGAAAAGATGGTAGAACAAAAACATCAGAATTTTCCAGAAATGGACATACATCATCGACCATTCCATGATAAATTATAATCTTCTGATTGACCCATTCGTTAATTATGTTTAAAGGAATTGCAGTCGGATTCCCTTCATCAATATCGCCTAACAAATGGAAGACTGTATTTTTATATTCTTTTTGAACAACCTTCGCGGCCTCAACATACTCCAGAATTCCTTTATCATACAACATTCTGGCAACTAAGATAAAATGAACTTTTAATCGGTCAGTACGAATATTTTTTTTCTGAAATTTATCCAAATCGACACCTGAACCACTAATTAGAACACTTGGTGGATTACTATCAGCAATAATTTTAGACTTTATAAAAAAACTGCGGTCATCTTTATTTTGGAAAATTAGCAAGTCAGATAATCTTAACACACATCTATACATCGCTTTCACGAAAGGTCTTAAAAATGTATGCACAAATGTCGTTCCGATAAATACATACCCTAACCCGGTTACATTATTAATTACTTTCGTTTTAGTGCAGATTCTGGCTATAAGAGTGCCAAAAATGACTGGTTTAATCGTAAAATGTATGATTATATCTGGTTGAATTTTATGATAATAATAGTAAATAGAGATAAGAGTTAAGAAATTCGATAAAACATTTATCCCTTTTCTATTTATTTTCAAGTGATGACAAATAATTCTTTCTTTTGTTAAATATTGCACATATTCGTCATGTGGTGCCAATACGAAAACGGTGTACCCCTGTCCCTGTAATTGTTTTATCAATAATAATCTAAAATTGAACAAATACCATGAAGTATTTGCAACGAACAGAATTTTCTTCATTTTATCTATTGTATTTGGATGAGAAAAGATCATGATAAATTTTAAAATACTCCATTCTCATCAATCGACTATTAAATTTTTCCGATACAGTTTTTCGGGCTTGGATTGAAATTTTTTCTCTCATCATTTTATTCTTGATGAGATTATCAATGATACTAATAAACGATTTTATATCCTTTAATCCAAACAAATATCCATTACTTCCACTCTTGATTGCTTCACGATACTGTGGTATGTCAGATCCGATAAATACTTTACCTGCGGCCATTGTCTCTAACATGGTTATACTAAAACCTTCCCAAATAGATGGATTCAAGACAATATCCACAATTTTTAAAATTGGAATAATATCAGATCTAAAACCTAAATATCGTACAATGTTAGTCATTTTTTTTTCTTCAATTTGATTTAATATTTCAGATCGAAGAGGACCATCTCCAATTATTAAAAACCTTATTGACGGATGAACTTTACTTATCTGTTCTATGATCTCAAGAGAATAAATGTGATTTTTCGGATATATCAGACGACCAATAGTTGCAATAATAAAATTTGAGGAGTCAATATTTAATATCGACTCATACTTTTCCCTTTTAGTATCCATGATAATATTGAATATTATATTTGTATTCACTCCGTTATAAACGACACATCCAGCTATATGCGAATGGGAATATGGCATAAATGATTTTTGGACTGTCTTTGATACATAAATCGAATAATCGATATATCGCTGGAATAGATTGAATCCAATCTTCGTAAGAAATGGATAACCATTGTATATGGTATGATGTGTACAAACTGAGATGTGACAACCAGCCAATTTACATATAGTCCCGCCAAAAATATTGGCACGGCCCATGTGTGTATGAACAATATCTGGTTTAATCTGTCTGATTGTTCTAAACACAAAAACAGATTCTTTTATTAACGAGGATTTTGTCGCATTTAAGGAGATTATTGGAATCTGTAAGTGATTAAAGATACTAACTGCTGTATCTTTTTCCGAAGAAAGATTGATAATAAATATTTGATATTTTTCTCTTTCTTTTCCATCTAAAAGAATAAATAGTAGATTGGACACCGCTCCAGATTTCATGTCATTGACTAAATAGCAAAGTTTTTTATGATCTTGCATATATAACAATCTGACCAGTTAGTTTATTAATAACCAAAATGGTAAATAATGAAAATCCAATAACAATAATATTCAGCAATGAAAAAGAAAAAAATGACATGACAATTGCATGAAATATTAGACAGACGAAAAATAACCGATATAATGAAAATCGAGCCTTATAAATCATAATAATCCAATGAGAAAACAAACCCCAAAGCGCACTAAGAATCATTAGACCAATAGTACCAAAATCTTCATAAAAAATCCTCATATAGGAATAAGTATTCAATGAGATAAAACCAACATTGGAAAATTCATATCCGGTTGGAATTACTGCATCTGCATTATATATTCCAATTCGTGCAAACCATTTAAAAATATTCCTTAATATTGATGTTCCATAATGATAATCATGAAACCGATGAATAAAATTGTCAAAGTTCACGACATTACCAACTAAATAGGAATGTAAATTTTTCTTAATTATATCAGAGACCGAAATACTGATTTGTCCCACAACTTCCGTCTTTAAATCCATCCGTAATGTCAGCAGCATTACAACAAAAACAGCAAAGACAATGCTAAGAAATAAAATTGCTATTTTAATCTTTTTATAGGCACGGCAATTCTCATCAGTAGTTAAATACAATGGGATATATAATCCTGAAACGACCCAAATACATATGGAAAACAGCAAAAGCCACCTCTGAAAGGTTATAATACTAACAACTGTTGCAAGTACCAGAGGAATCCATCCAATTAATGATCTTTTACGACTTATAACAAAAAAAAGACCTCCCAATAAATTATTAACAATATTAAAATTAATCAGATAAGATGCAAAAGTATCATAAATACTATACCCTTGTACAATATTTCCGCTACTCAACGTAACATAATAACGTGCTCTAATGGGATTCTTTAAATATTCAATTATTCCACCGACATAACCGCCTAGTATCTTTAGTTTCCAAACACTCCCAATAATTACTAAAAGTGACAGAACGAATATTGTATATTTAATTTTCTCCTGAAAAATATAGATAATTGGTTTTATATCATTTTCAGAAAGATTCCTATATATACTTATTTTATCAATTACTAAAACACCATGTAATATATAGCCTATTATAAAAGACAAGAGTGAACCACATATATATATCCATCCTCTTGGAGAGATTTGGTTGTATTTGAATGGGCTTGTAAAGTATAGAAAGAACACACCTCCCCAAATAAAAATAAATGAGCAAAGAGGTAATAGGCTCGCAGAAAAAGAAGTAAAATAATGATGTTGATCATTTTGATTCATTCAATTATGCTTTTAATAAATTATAAATTACTTCTTTATACTTATTTATAATTACTTGAGTACTAAAAATGTTTATATTAGGAAATATATTTAATGTCGGTTTATTAAATTCTTCAATGATCGCTGAAGCGAGTGCTTGAACGTCATTTTTTGGAACTAATCTCCCAAATTTTCCGTTCTGCAATAGTTCATTAACTCCTCCGCCAGAATTCACAGCAATTACTTTAGTTTTACAGATAAACGATTCGATTAACACATTTCCAAATCCCTCAGATAAAGATGGAAATATTAGCAAGTTAGAGTTTGCTATATATTGATAAGGATTTGATGTAATTCCAGGCAAGGAAACAGCATCATCGAGTTTGAGTTGATGTATTAAATTCTGAAGTATTGCTCGTTGGTCACCTTCACCAAAAATTATAAGTTTTACATCCAGTTGTTTTTTCACTTCAGAAAAAGCTTTTATTAATATATCAAATCCTTTTTCCTTTACTAACCTGCCGACGCTAATCAGGATTCGGTATTTTTTATTAAACCATGGATGGATAAACGATACTTGTGATAATAAATTTACTTTCTCTATCTCAACCGGATTATAAATTGTTATTACTTTACTAAAATTTAGTTCTGCAACCTTGAATAAATCTTTTTTTACACTCTCCGAAACACAAATAATTGCATTGGCCTTTTTATAATATACTTTTAACATAGTTATAAGAACCAGTCGTTTGACTATATTATATTTTAAGACTAATTCTGAGAACATTCCATGTTCAATTAATATTAATTTTGTATTAGTTAATTGTGGATTAAATGCTCTCGATGCAACAATATTACAATGTGGTAAACTAGAAATGAAAATATCTGTATAATTTTTATATAAATAATTGCGTATGTAACGTGAACACTTTATTACTCTGTTTTTATTAATATTGACCAAACATATATCGGACGATAATTCATTCTTTAATTCAGATTCTAACATGTTAGCAACTAGTATTGTTACATCGAATCTTTCATTTATAAATCCATTCGCTAGATTTACAACAACTCTTTCGGCTCCGCCTGCACCTAATGATGGTAAAAAAAAAGTTATTCTTATTCTATTCATGAATGTAGTAATATCTTTAAATCTATTTTTTCAATTTTTAAAAAGAATATATAATAGCAGAACATTATCACAACAACCATTATTGTTATACGCAATAATAAAGAGACATTCATCAAGAGAAAATGTCTAAATAATCCGGTAAGTATTATAATACAAAAAGCAATTATGGATACCTTGACTAATTTTAGCCATTCCTTTTGAGAAAGATTTAATTGATGTTTATTCCAAATGTAGATATATGAAACGACTAACCAGATAACATTAACAATTAATGTACTAATCCCTATTCCATATAGTTGATATCTATGAATAAAATAATTGTTAAATGCAATTTTAAGAAATATTTGTATAATACCAAGGATAGCTAGAAAATGATAATTTTCAAATAATATTAACATGCGTTGGTTGATTGCACTCCACCCCATAATAAATAATCCAATGGATAGTATTGATAACATAATCCATGTCGAATTGATTTCTGCATCCTGAAATTTTCTACTTATAAATAACAACTTAATTACATCTCTCCCAATTACCAATAAACACGTCATTATAATCGAGCTTAAAATTAATATCTTTCTAATAATATTTTGATAAACTTCTGTCAGTTGTTTTCCTTCATCAATGATTTTTGATAATATAGGATAAATTGTAATTATAAAAGTTAATAGACATCCTTGGAAGAGCATTTCATTAAATCTCATCGAGTAAAAAAATATTGATAACGTACCTTTTTCAAGATATGACGCCATGATTCCATCAATAATACTAACAACTTGTAGAGCAGCTTGAGAAAATATCAGTCCTATGATTGTATATAATTGAGTTTTTATATGCGTAAAATCAATTATTCTTTGATAATGAGATATTTGATTATTCCGAATGAAAATAAAATACATGATGAATAATCCGAAAAAGTTACCTATTGTAATCCCAATAGATAAACCATATATATGTAGATAATTATTCAAGAACAAACCAAAAATACTAAATAATAAAGGAAAACTCTGTAGAAGATAAGGGAAAAAAAATCTATCATTAATTGAAAAATAACTATTAAAATTAGTCATTAAAAGCATAAATATAATAGTGGGTAACAAAATAATAAACTGATTACGGGCAAGTAAAAATTGATAAGAGCTGCTAAAATTGAAAAAATATTTTAATAGAATACCAGAAAAAATAAAAAGCACTATTATTAAAAAGATAGATACAACGATAGTAATATTGTTTGTCGACCAAAATACTTTGTAAC
This sequence comes from Fidelibacterota bacterium, assembly GCA_028719225.1. Taxonomy (GTDB): domain Bacteria; phylum Fidelibacterota; class UBA2242; order UBA2242; family UBA2242; genus 0-14-0-20-45-22. The sequence continues at coordinate 15,078 of JAQUKI010000025.1, forward strand.
CACCTTGAACGTCTTTTTTAAATTGTTTTGTAAAATCAGGAATAAGTCCAAGGTATAAAGTACCTGAAATTAAATTGATAAAAAAAACTGGAATGCTCCATGCAATTACAAAAGAATCTGTAATTTCAGTAGCGCCAAAATAATAAGTCAGCAGTTTCGTCCTAAATAGGCTGAGGAGCGCCATAAACACTGTTATAAACATTAATGAAGCAGATTTAAGATTCCGGTTTTTAGGAAGCATTAATCAAACGACTACCATTTTGAGTTCACTTTTATTTCGCTTGATGAAATCGATAAATACAACAGAAAAAATTGATAGAAAAGATGAGAAAAAAAATGTAATAATGACAATTGAAGCTCTTTGAGGCTTACTCTTTCTCTCGGGTGTATTCGCATGATCAAGGACCATTATATTAGAAATTTCTTTATTTTCCTGAACTTTTGCGTTTTCGTGCTGTACAACAAGAAATTCAAGCACTTTCTCTTGAATTTTAACTTCTCGATAAATCCTTAAATATTTGACCGCTAAATCAGGAATTTTATCTAATGGCAAATTTGAATATTTTGAGGATTCTTTTAATCCATTAATTGATTCTTGAATTTCTTTATTTTTATTCTTCAAATCTAGTAATAAGGGAGAATCTTTTGAATAAGATTTTCCCATATAACGTATTTCTATTTCATTTAGGATTTTTTGATTTTCCAGTGCTGCAACTTCTTCAACAATTTGCTCGCCTTGTTTTTCGATATCAATGATATAGTGAGCATTTTGGAACTCTCGGAGAGATTCTTCATATTCTTTCAGTTTTTCAAGAGATTCATTACGGTTAATCTCAATATATTCACGAAACTCTTTATACTGTTTTTTATTAAGATGAGTATCCAATCCCTCCAACAAGGTAACATAATAATTTGCCATTTCTGCTGCTTTTACAGGATTTTCTTTATATGTACAAGTAATAGAGATTGTACCGTCTTCATTATCGATGAAACTAGTATTTTTTTCTAAAGTCTTGTATGTATCTTCTCGGTATTTTGTTTTATACTCCTTTTCGAGATTAAATCGATTAATGATACTGTCAGTTATTGTCACACTTTCTAATAAGGCAATATATCTCTTCGTCTCTTCACTCCGACTTGAACCAAAATTAAGCATACTAAGATTTTGTAATTGACTACTTATATCAAAATTTCCTGTATTTTCTTTTTTTATAATAATTTTGGCTGTTGCCGTATACGATTTTGGGATTATTAATGTGTAAATAATTGTGAGAGATACTATTGACATATTCACTATTACTAAAGATTTACGATACATCCACAATATGTTAAGTAATTTAAAAAATGGCTTCTTTTCAAATTGATACTCTGTTTGTGTTAAATTCATTTGTTTCTACCCCATTCTAATAAGCTGGATAGTTAATAGTGTCGTAATCAATGTAGACAGAATTGATAACAAACTTTCTTCTCCAATAAATTTTGTTTTGACAGACTTGGGGACAACAATAACATCACCACGTGATACCAGAGAATATAACCTGACTTTCTGTTTTCCGTTATTACTGATAATTGTTACTTTATTTAAATTAGCAGTTTCCTTATTACCGCCAGCAAGTCCAAGATAATCTTGTACTTTAAATCCTGAGACATATGGAAATGATCCTGGATTATTCACTTCACCTTGGACATAAATATCATTTAGTAGATCTATTTCGATAATATCTCCACCGTTTAGCACTGTTTTTTGAAGTTTTGGTTCTACTTCATCTGAGTCTATCTGAAAAACCATTATTTCTTGTTTTCCATTGTCTGTTCTGGTTAGTTTAATAGATTTTAATCCTACTTTCTGTGCAAATTCAAGCCTGTTTATGATAAAATTCCATAAATTTTCACCTTCAACAATTGGATATAAACCTGATTTGTTTACCGCTCCCTGAACTGTGACTGTTTGATTAATCGCATTACATTTCGGAACGAAAATGATATCTCTATCCTGAATTTGTGGATTTGCATTAATATTTCCCTTTTTAAAATATTGATTCCCATTAAAACAAAGTGTATCTTGCTTCCGGTAAATGAAAACGCTATCTATATTTGCTAAATATTTAAAATCACCAGCCCTTACAATAGCATCAAACATCCTTTCCGTTGGTTTTGCTATATAAGCGCCAGGATATTCAACTTCACCTAGTATATAAATCTTTATCGGACGTATCTCTACCAAGGAAATTTCGACGTTCTGACCAATTTGACTATCGACTATTCGTTTAAAATCTAATAAAGTTTTATTCTTAACATCTATCGAACAAAAACCAGGTATATTTACATATCCTTCCGGTGTAATGATAGTTTCTAAATATTTATTCATTCCACCAATAAAATTCAAGGCAATGATATCACCTGAACCTAAAAAATATTTTTCCGGTTTAATCCAATCTTCTGTAACGTCTAATTCAAAAAGACCTTTTAGAGATATTTTCCTTCTATTAATTCTTTCTTCCAAACTGATATCTTCAGACATATTGGGAGATTGCATAGATAACTCATTCTTCTGATTGTCATCCCTTTTTTGCGCAAAAAGTACATCCGAGGTACTCATGTATAGTAGTAGGAAAATAATAATGCTAAAGTTGAAAATTCTCATATTAAATCCTTTAAATTATATTGGATATCATTTCATATCCTTATAACTCCATCCGATAATGTTTCTTATAAAACTCCATATACTCGCCGCTCTTTAACGGTTTCCACCAATCGGTACATTCGACATACCACTGAACCGTAAATCTCAAAGCTTCATCGAATTTGAACGCCTGCTTCCAACCTAACTCGTATAATTTTCCGGCATTTAACGAATATCGGCGATCATGACCGAGTCTGTCTTGCACGGGTCTAATCAGGCTTTTCGGTTTATCGAGAAACCTGAGAATCAGATTGGTGATTTCAATATTCTCCTTTTCACTATCGCCAGCGATGTTATAGACTTCGCCGACTTTGCCGTTTTTCAACGCAAATTCTATTCCACTGCAGTGATCTTTTACATATAACCAATCCCGGATGTTTTTTCCATCACCGTATAACGGTAAAGGTTTGTCTTCCATTGCGTTTGTAACGAAAAGCGGGATTAGTTTTTCCGGGTATTGAAACGGCCCGAAATTGTTCGATGCGCGCGTAATAATAACCGGCAATCCATATGTCGCGAAATATGAATACGCCAGTCGATCACCTCCCGCTTTACTTGCGGAATAAGGATTACTCGGCTTCAGCGGCGATTCTTCAGTAAACGATCCCTCGTTAATCGAACCGTATACTTCGTCCGTACTAATCTGAACAAAACGTTCGATCCCGAATTTCTTGGACGCTTCAAGAAGAACAAACACGCCAAACATATCGGTCTTGATAAAGTCGTCCGGTTTGCCGATGCTTCGATCCACATGGCTCTCTGCAGCAAAATTCACGACATAATCGGGATGATATTCTGTGAATATCTTTTCAACAATTTCCGTGTCGCAAATATCACTTTTGACAAAGACATAGTTCGGATTGTCTTTCAA
>JAQUKI010000026.1 GCA_028719225.1 Fidelibacterota bacterium
GACAAAGTCGTCATTCCGGGCGCGTTCACGCCGACGGAGATTTTAACCGCGTGGGAAAACGGCGCCGACGTCGTTAAGGTTTTTCCGGCTACTGTCGGCGGTCCGAAATATTTCAAAGACATTTTGGCTCCGCTTCCACAGGTGAAATTGACACCGACCGGCGGTGTGACGCTGGAAAATTCCGCTGAGTTTATCAAAGCGGGCGCCTTTTGCCTCGGCGTTGGCACGGCGTTGCTGGATAAAAAACTGATCGCGAGTGCCGATTGGGCTGGAATTACCACGTTGGCGAAAGCATTCAGATCGGAAATTGAAAAAGGACGTTGTACTTAACTGAATCCAGAGAATTGTTTTTCATCGGTTGTGAATTCGGCGGTTTTAATCATAAATATTTTTACAAGGGTATGAAAATGATGATTAGGTCAAAGGGAAAAGGAAAAATCAGTCTGGTAAAATTGACGGTTAAATGTCTTATCGTCGTCAGTCTTCTGGCTACATTCACCGGTTTGTCGTTCGGCGCAGAACGTCCTGCACAATTTCCCGAACGGATTATTTTGAATTTGACCGCTGATCCGGCGCACAGCATGGCGGTTACCTGGCGTACCAACGACATAAATACTAAAACGGTCGCTCGAATCCTGCCCGCCAATGCCGCTGTGAAATTGGTCCCAGCGGAGCCGAATATCGTCGGTGTCAGTGAAGTTATAAATCCCAAGAACGATTCGGTTGCCATCCGATGCCATTCGGTCGTTTTCAAGAATCTGCAACCAAACACTTTTTACAATTATCAGGTCGGCGATGGGAATGTCTGGAGTGAATGGAGCCAATTTAAAACCGCTTCCGATAAAAGCGAACCATTCTCCTTCCTGTTTTTTGGCGATCCGCAAAACCAACTCGTTGAATATGTCTCACGGGTTTTTCGGCAGGCTTATCGCGCTGTACCGACTGCGGCATTTGGAATTATTACCGGCGATCTGGTCACCGATCCGCGAAATGATGACGAATGGCGCGATTTTTATTATGCCGCCGGTTGGATCCCACGGGAAATGCCGTTTGTAATGGTACCAGGCAATCACGAATATTATGACGGAGCGGATTATCGCACTGTTACTCCGCTTTGGCGTCCGCAGTTCACATTGCCGGAAAATGGATTGCGTCAGCTGGCGGAAACGAGTTATTTTGTCGATTATCAAGGCTTGCGCCTCGTTTGTCTCAATGGTAATATATATATGGAAGAACAAGCCGTGTGGCTGGATTCTCTGCTGTCAACCACGAGTGCCGACTGGATTGTGTTGGCTTTTCATCAGCCGCTTTACAATACGGGAACCACGGATCGGGATAATGAGAAGGCCCGTAAATTGTATGAACCTATTTTCGCAAAATATCAGGTCGATCTGGTACTTCAGGGACACGATCATGTCTATGGTCGTTCCTATCCGATCGTCAATGGAAAGATCGCCGAAAAAGGGGTTAAAGGAACCGTTTATGTTGTCAGTGTCAGCGGTCCGAAGTCTTATGCGATGAATTCAAAATTCACGGATAAATTCGTCAAAATGGGCACCGGTCAGCAATTGTATCAGGTTATCAAAGTCTGTCCGAAAGAATTGGATTATCGTTGTTACACGACAGCCGGCGAATTGTACGATTCCTTTACACTGGAAAAATAGAACATCGATAAGTCATATTAGTCAATTTCCTCTCCATTTCCGCTTTTATAGTACCCAAACGCCTTAATGATTTTCAGGCAAACGGTTACTGGAAAATCAGAAAGAAATGGTTGAATTGAGCCGAATTGGTTTGTATATTAGGTATACGAGGTTCTGTGAATTGAGATTATTCTGTTTTAGGAGAAAATGAAATTGATTTGTAGACGAAAATGCGTGACCGACCGGACGAAGCAGTACCGGAATTTTAGTTTTATAAAAAGTTCACGGAAGGAAATTTGTCATGGGAATTGATCTGACCAAACCGACATCGCTCTATAACCAGATCGCCGATGATATTAGTAGCCGCATTTCAAAAGACGAAATCAAAGAAGGCGATTTGATCGGTTCACATCAGCAATTGGCAAAGGAATATGGCGTCAGTCTGATTACGGTCAGAAAAGCGCTGTCGGCGCTGATCAACAAAGGCGTGCTGTACAGTCGCGTTGGGAAAGGCACATTCGTCGCGAAAAAATCGGAGCAGGTAAATTTTAAGAATGAAGTGACGATCGGATTTGTTCTGCGCGATCTCGACAGCCCGTTTTTTTCACGAATCCTGAGTAGTGTCGCTGCCGAAGCTTCCAAAAACAATTTTAATCTTCTGCTGGCCGATTCGGACAATCAGAAAGACCGCGAAGAGAGCCAGATACGCCATTTTCTGGACATCGGTGTCAACGGATTGATAATCGCCTCGATGAGCCACCAATATAAGGCAACCCAACAAATCCGGAAAATGCAGGAAGACGGATTCCCGTATGTCATGGTTTCATTCGTGGTCGACGACGATATTAGTTTTGTTGGCACGGATCATGAAGAGGGCGGTTTTATAGCTACGGATCATTTGATCAAACTCGGTTACAAACGAATCGGTTACATCAACGGAGAAGAAGGAAATTTAGTCGGAGAAGCCCGAAAAAAAGGATTTCTCAAGGCCATTCAACAAGCCGGACTGCAATTTAATACCAACGACGAATTTCGATTGCGGTTACGCGGCGAATCGTTCGATTACGATTCCGGGTATGAGATTGGCGAGCAGTTTGCCAGGAAAAACGATCGCCCGGAAGCGTTGTTTATTTACAACGATCTGTCCACGCTTGGATTTCAGAAGGCGGTATTCGATAATCAATTATCCGTTCCGGAAGACATCGGTATCGTCGGGTTCGACGACATCAAACGCGGCGTCACCGCGTCTGTTCCGTTGACGACAGTTCATCAGCCGACAGACGAAATCGGAGCGCTTTCCGTTGAAATTCTCCTTCGGCGAATTCAAGGTGAATCGATCACACCGCGGCATATTTTAAAACCGTCGTTAGTCGTCCGTTCGTCTTGTGGAGCCAAATTGAGGACATCGAAGGAAGCGAGCGGAATCTGAGGCGGAAAAATTGAAATTATTGAAGAATAATTGAGAGGAGTTACATGCAGGTCAAACACTTACCGGATGCCGTTCGATTTTCACGAATGACGACGGCGGAATTGAGAGAAGAATTCTTACTGAAAAACCTCTTCAAGGCTGGCGAGATTGCGATGGTTTATATTCATCTGGATCGTGCGATTGTCGGTTCGGCGGTTCCGACAGATAAAATATTAATGCCTGAAATCAGTAAAAAAGAACTGGCGGCTGATTTTCTTCTTCAACGTCGCGAGATCGGCATCATCAATATCGGCGCGTCGGGAAAAGTCATAGCCGATTCGGTCGGATATCCGATGGAAAACCGTGATTGTGTCTATCTTGGAATGGGAACCCGCGAGATCGGATTTGCGAGCGATGATCCGCTCAATCCGGCGCAGTTCTATCTTCTAAGTTATCCCGCTCATGCAAAATATCCGAACGCGACGATGCGTTTTGCGGATGCGACGTCGGTTAAACTCGGCAATCAGTCCGAAGCAAACTGCCGTACTCTACATAAGTATATTTTTCAGCAGGGAATAAAAAGCTGCCAGCTCGTGATGGGTCTTACAGAGTTGAATGACGGCTCGGTTTGGAACACAATGCCGGCTCACACACACGAACGCCGGTCGGAAATATACCTTTATTTCAATGTCAAGAATCCGTCCATTGTTTGCCATCTGATGGGTAAGCCAGACGAGACGCGTCACATCATTATGCGGGATAAGCAAGTGGTCATTTCGCCGAGTTGGTCGATTCACTCCGCCGCAGGAACGCACGCTTATTCATTTATCTGGGGAATGGGCGGTGAAAATCAGGATTTCGACGACATGGACGGTGTTGAAATGGACCAGTTGCGTTGATCGAGATGGCTTTTCAAAAAGAATAACCAAGGAGAATCACGTGTTACATGAAGATCGATTGTTCAGTACTGACCCGGCGGTGCGTGGCATCGCCCGCAAACTGTACGATGAAGTTAAAGATTTACCGATCATCAGTCCACACGGGCATGTCGAGGCGCAGATGTTTGCCGAAAACAAGCCGTTTCCCGATCCGGCACAACTGTTGATCGTTCCGGATCATTACATTTTCCGCCTGCTTTATTCGCAGGGCATTTCGCTGGAAAGCCTCGGTGTTAGACCGGTTGACGGTTCATGGTTCGAGACCGACAGCCGGAAAATCTGGCAAATCTTTTGCGAAAAATTTTACCTGTTCGCCGGAACGCCGACCGGTGTCTGGTTGATGCACGAATTTTCAGAATTATTCGGTATTCAGGAGAAATTGAGTGACGCGGACGCACAGGAAATTTATAACCGGATTCAGGAAAAGTTGAATCTTCCGGATTTTCTGCCGCGCGCGATGTTCGACCGGTTCAATCTGGAGGTTCTTTCCACAACAGACGGCGCATCGGATGATTTGAAATATCACCGCAAAATCCGTGAATCCGGCTGGAAAGGCAATGTTGTACCGTGTTTTCGTCCGGACGATGTAACGAATCTTCAAAATCCGAACTGGAAACAGAATATCGTCCGGCTCGGTGAATTGACCGGAATAACGATCCAATCGTTTCGTGATTTCGTCTCGGCATTGGAAAAACGGCGGAAGGAATTTATCGAGATGGGCGCGGTAGCGACCGATCACGGCGTCGAATTACCATGGACGCATGAATTGAGTCCCAACGAAGCGGATCGGATTTTTCAAGATGCGTTGAAAGGAAAAGTGACGGACGAATCCGCCAAACTGTTCACGGCGCACATGCTGATGGAAATGGCAAGGATGAGCGTCGAAGATGGAATGGTCATGCAGATTCATCCCGGCTGTTATCGAGATCATAACCGCGAGGTTTTCCGGCGATTCGGACAAAACAAAGGCGCGGACATTCCATTGCAAACCGAGTTCACAAAAAGTCTCTCGGAATTGTTGAACAAGTTCGGTAACCGGCGGGATTTTACCGTTGTCGTATTTACACTCGATGAAACGACCTATTCGCGGGAATTGGCGACGCTGGCGGGCCATTATCCGGCGATGAAAATTGGTCCGACGTGGTGGTTTTTTGACAGCATCAACGGCATGACACGCCACCGTGAAGCGATTCTCGAAACAGCGAGTATCTATAACACCGTTGGTTTTATCGACGATACTCGCGCGTTTCCATCCATTCCGGCGCGTCACGATGTTTCGCGGCGGATCGATTGCAATTATCTGGCAGGATTGTTCGCCCGGCATATTATCGATATGGAATCCGCCGAAATAATGGCTCGCGAAATGGCGTATGGATTATCCAAGCGAACATATTGTCTGAAAAAATAAAAATTTTAAAATGATGACAACGTATAAAAAAATAATGAAAACAGGTGAATCAATGAAGAAGCGTTTTCAATTCAGGATCGTAACAATTTCGCTAGCATTTCTATGCCTGCTATCGTTCAGTTCGTGCCAGACCGAAAAAAAAGTCACGGTGATTAAACTCGGCCATTGTTTGACGATCGTGCATCCGGTCCATAAGGCAATGGTTTTCATGGCTCAACAGGTTGCGGAAAAATCAGACGGGAAAATGCGGATCGACATTTATCCTGCCCAACAATTGGGAACCGAACGTGAGATGGTGGAACTACTCCAGATCGGCAGTTTGGGCATCACTAAAGTTTCTGCCAGTGTGATCGAAGGATTCGTACCCGCGTTCAAGGTGTTCACGATTCCGTATTTGTTTCGGGACGATATTCATCGGTTCAAAGTTGAAGAAGGTCCGATTGGCCGCGATCTGCTTGTGCGAGGCGAAAAGTACTGGTTGCGCGGACTCTGTTATTACGACGCGGGAAGCCGGAGCTTTTATACAAAGGACAAACCGATTCTCACACCTGACGATCTCAAAGGCATCAAGATCCGAACGATGGAAAGCACGACTGCCATTAAAATGATTCAGGTCATGGGCGGTTCGGCGACGCCGATCGCTTGGGGTGAACTTTATACGTCGCTTCAGCAGGGAATCGTGGACGGCGCCGAGAATAATCCGCCGAGTTTCCAACTTTCCAAACATTATGAGGTCTGTAAATATTATTCTATCGACGAACACACATCGGTGCCGGATGTGTTGTTGATCAGTACGGTTGTCTGGAACAAATTGACGCCGGAAGAACAGAAAATCCTTCAGGAAGCAGCTGATGCATCGGCAAAACTCCAGAAGGAACTCTGGAAAGTGGCCACGCAGGAAGCGTTGGCTGAAGTGGAAAAAGCAGGTGTTAAAATCAGTTATCCTGATAAAAAAGCATTTGTTAAAATAGTTCAACCGATTTATGACGAATATGCGGCTCAGCCGGAACTTGGTGAAATTATGCGAGCGATTCAGGAGGTGGAGTGATGTTTAAAATCGAAAAATATCTCAATAAAGTTCTGGAAATTACACTGATCGTTCTAATGGCGGCGAGCGTGGTGAATGTGTTATGGCAGGTATTGACACGTTTCATTATGAAAAATCCGAGCTCGTACACCGAAGAACTTGCCCGCTACCTGCTGATTTGGGTCGGACTGCTTGGTGCCGGCTATGCGTATGGGAAGAAAATGCATCTCGCCATTGACATTGTTTTATTGAAACTCACTGGTGTTTGGCGGCAGATCGTTGAGATTGTCATTCAGGTGGCTGTATTTTGTTTTGCATCGTTCGTTATGGTGATTGGCGGAGTGCGATTGGTTTCGATTACGTTGACGCTTAATCAAATCTCTGCGGCGCTACGAGTTCCGCTTGGTTATGTCTATTCTGTTTTGCCGTTGAGCGGACTGATCATCATGTATTTTTGTGTGATTTTCATCCGCGACAGCATTCGAATCATTCGTCTGGAAAGGCAGAGAGGGTAAAGAAATGGAAATATCAGGCGCTTTAATACTCGTGATTGTTTTCTTCGGATTGCTGGCTATCGGCACGCCCATTTCATTCAGCATCGGACTTTCGACAATCGCAACGATGCTTGTGACGATTCCGCCGATGCCTTCGGTGACGACTGTTGCTCAACGAATGGCAACCGGTTTGGACAGTTTTGCCTTGCTTGCAATACCTTTTTTCATTTTATCCGGTCAGTTGATGAATCGCGGCGGTATCGCGCGGCGGTTGATCGAATTCGCGAAAGTTCTGGTCGGACGACTTCCCGGCGGATTGGCGATGGTCAATATCGTCGCGGCGATGCTGTTCGGGGCAATTTCCGGATCGGCGGTTGCGGCAGCGGCGGCAATCGGCGGCTTCATGGTCCCGCTCATGAAAAAAGACGGTTACGATACCGACTATAGTGCGGCCGTTAATATTACATCGGCAACGACAGGTTTGATCATTCCGCCCAGCAATATTATGATTGTTTATTCTTTGGCGACGGGCGGTGTTTCGATCGCGGCGCTTTTTATTGCCGGATACATTCCCGGCATTATGTTGGGCATCGGATTGATGATCGTCGCGGGATTTATCGCCAAGAAGAAAAAATATCCGCTTGTTCCAAAAATCACTCTGAAAGAAGCCTTAATCCGATTTCTCGACGCGATTCCCAGTCTGCTTCTCATCATCATCGTCATTGGCGGAATTGTGTTGGGTTATTTTACAGCCACGGAAGGATCTGCGATCGCTGTGGCTTATACATTCATCTTGTCGGTGTTGATTTACAAGGAAGTCAAATGGAAAGACCTCGGAAGGATTCTGATCGATACATCCGCGACGACGGCGATTGTGGCGATGTTGATCGGTACCTCAATGGCAATGTCGTGGATCATGTCTTATGAAAATATTCCGCAGACGATTTCAGCGAGTCTAATTGCCCTAACGAACAACAAGGTCATCATTTTACTCATTATTAATGTCGTTTTATTGATCGTCGGCATGTTCATGGATATGACGCCGGCGGTTCTGATTTTTACGCCGATTTTTCTACCGGTCGTCCAGCAACTGGGTGTTAATCCGATTCATTTTGGGATCATCATGATAATGAATTTGTGCCTCGGGCTTTGCACGCCGCCGGTTGGAGCCGTTTTGTTTGTTGGTTGCGGCATCGCGCAGACAAGTGTTGCAAAAGTGGTAAAATATTTGCTTCCACTTTTCATCGCTATGATCATTGTGTTGATGATTGTGACTTACGTGCCGTGGTTCTCACTCTTTTTACCGAGGTTGTTCGGTTATTAATAAATGATTGAGAGATCAAAGAAGAATTATTATAATAGGAGATGATTAATTGGACCTGTTTGAAATTAAAGGAAAAACGGTTGTCGTGACGGGTGGCGCCGGAGTTCTCGGTTCGGGAATCGCGCGGTTTTTAGCCGGGAACGGCGCGAATGTCGCCATTCTTGATAAAGACGTGAAGCGCGCAGAAGAATTAGCGGCTCAAATCGTAGCTGAAAAAGGTGTGGCTGTCGCTTTTTCTGCGGACGTACTGAGTCCGGATGCTTTGCGGAAAACCGCCGACGATGTGCTGAGACGTTTGGGAAATGTGGATATTTTGATTAATGGCGCGGGCGGCAATCATCCGTCGGCGACAACGAATCCCGATCGCTCGTTTTTCGATTTACCGGCCGATGCGATGAATTTCGTTTTCGATCTGAACATTGCCGGAACGATTTATGCGAGCCAGATTTTTGGGAAACGCATGGCGGAACAAAAACGCGGAATTATTTTAAATATCTCGTCCATGAACGCATTTCGTCCATTGACGAAAATTCCCGCATATTCGGCGGCAAAAGCCGCAGTGAGCAATTTCACGCAATGGCTCGCTGTTCACATGGCGCAGGAATATTCGTCGAAAATTCGCGTCAACGCCATTGCGCCCGGTTTCTTTTTAACGCAACAAAATGAATTTTTACTGAAAGATAAGGAGACCGGCGAACTGACGGCGCGCGGCAAGAAGATCATCGAACATACGCCGATGAATCGCTTTGGCGAACCGAGGGATTTGTATGGAACGATTCTCTGGCTCTTGTCACCGTCATCGGAATTTGTTACCGGAATTGTCGTACCTGTAGATGGCGGTTTCTCGGCGTATGCCGGTGTCTGATCGATAGAAGTTATGGTTGTGTAAAATATATAAGGATTTTAATGATGAATTATGGACTGAATATCAAACCATCGGGAAACCTCGACCTGCTTTCGCTCGGCGCGCTGGTGCATCGGCTGGATCCGGGCACAATTCCGTTCCGCAAAGCCGGCGAATGTAAAATTCATGTCAGCGGCGGCGAATTCAACGTTGCGGCCAACCTGGCCGATTGTTTCCGGCTGAACACCGGGATTGCCACCGCGATGGCCGATTACCCGATTGGCGATTTGATTGCCGAACGCGTGCGTGCCATGGGCGTCCAACCCTATTACAAACATTTTACCCATAACGGTGTGAACGGTCCGAATATGGCGACGGTTTACAGTGATCGTGGCTACGGACTGCGGGCGCCGGTGGTCTTTTACAATCGCTCCAATGAAGCGGCTGCCCGTCTTAAACCGGGCGATTTTGACTGGAAAGCGATTTTCTCCAATGGAGTGCGCTGGTTTCACAGCGGTGGAATATTTGCCGCACTTTCGGAAAGCACCGGACAGGTCATTATTGAAGCCATGCGGGCCGCTAAAGAAGCCGGCGCCGTGACGAGTTTCGACCTGAATTATCGCGCCAAGCTCTGGAATCTGTGGGGCGGCGAGGAAAAAGCGGCTGAGGTTATCAACGGCATCGTAAAGTATGTCGATGTTCTGGTTGGCAACGAGGAAGATTTGCAGAAAGGCCTGGGAATTCCCGGACCGGAAGTGACCGCCAAGTCCAAACTCGACCCGTCGGTTTTCTTCGCGATGATCGGCAACGTCGTCAAAAAACATCCGCAGGTCAAAGTCGTGGCGACGACATTGCGCGAAGTCCACTCGACCAATCGCCACAGCTGGAGCGCAGTAGCCTGGATCAACGGCCAGACTTTTCAGGCGCCGACCGCCGAACTGGAAGTATTCGACCGGGTCGGCGGCGGCGACGGTTTCGCGGCGGGTTTTTTCTACGGTCTGCTGAACGGCGCTACACCCGAAGAAGCCGTTAAACTCGGTTGGGCGCATGGCGCACTCGTGACGACTTATCCGGGTGATACAACTATGGCGACTATAGCCGAAGTGCAGAATTTCGCCAAAGGCGGCTCGGCGCGCATTCAGCGTTAACCGGAGAAGTTTCAGAATGCTGTTGAGCTTTACGAGTTCTTCGGACAACGGATTGACGGAAAGCGAAATCCGGGACGGGCTTTTTTCCGCATTGGAAAAACTCGGTGTGCGTCGTAAAGTGCTGGCCATTCCGCCGGATTTCACGCGCTTTCATTCGCGGGCTGGCGAACTGACCCAGATAGCGTTTCAATATTACCGGGAAAATCTCAAGGCGGTTCTGCCGGCGCTCGGTACCCATTTTCCGATGACTGAGCCGGAAATCGGAACTATGTTTGGCGAATTGCCGCGTGAACTTTTTAAAATGCATCGCTGGAAAGAAGACCTGGTGACACTTGGCGAGGTTCCCGGGGAATTTGTGCAGGAAGTCTCGGAAGGCAAACTCGATTATCCCTGGCCGGCGCAGGTCAATAAATTGCTGGCGGAAGGCGGTTTCGATTTGATTCTTTCCATCGGACAGGTTGTGCCGCATGAAGTCATCGGCATGGCCAATTACAACAAGAATATTTTCGTCGGAACCGGCGGACGCGCAGGCATTAACAAGAGCCATTTTCTGGGCGCGGTTTTTGGTATGGAGCGCATCATGGGACGGGCCGACACGCCGGTGCGCCGGGTGCTGAATTATGCCTCGGATAATTTTGCACGGCACTTGCCGATTGTCTATGTGTTGACCGTGATCGGGAAAAATTCCATCGGAGACTTAGTGATGCGCGGTCTGTTTATCGGCGACGATTATGAATGTTTCCGACAGGCCGCCGAACTCTCACTAACGGTCAATTTCGAGATGCTGGAAAAGCCGCTGAAGAAAGTCGTCGTCTGGCTCGACCCGCAGGAATTCAAAAGCACCTGGCTCGGCAATAAGAGCATTTATCGCACCCGGATGGCGATTGCCGATGGCGGCGAGTTAGTTGTTTTAGCGCCCGGATTGCGCGAATTCGGCGAAGACCCGGACATCGACCGGCTGATTCGCAAATACGGCTACCGCACCACGCCCGAGGTTTTACAATTCGTAAAAGAAAATACCGATTTACAGAACAATCTCAGTGCGGCGGCGCATCTGATTCACGGTTCTCCGGAGCAGCGTTTCGCGGTGACCTATTGTCCCGGTCATATCAGCCGGGCGGAAATCGAAAGCGTCGGTTTCAATTACGGCGATCTCGCTGCGTACGTAAACCGTTACAATCCGGAAAAATTGCAGGACGGCGTCAACATTTTACCCGGCGGCGAAGAGATTTTCTATATTTCAAATCCGGCGCTGGGATTGTGGGCCGCCAGAGAACGTTTTAACAATTAATCAATAATTTCAGGAGGATTTTTATAATGAAAAAAGCAGATATAGGTTTGGTCGGTTTGGCCGTTATGGGCGAGAATCTCGTTCTGAACATGGAACGGAACGGCTTTACGGTGGCCGTCTATAATCGCACTGTAGCAAAGGTTGATAACTTTCTGGCCGGACGCGGTCAGGGAAAAAACATCGTCGGCGCGCATTCGATAGAGGAATTGGTTGCTTCTCTGAAAACTCCGCGCAAGGTCATGCTGATGGTCAAAGCCGGTCAGGCCGTCGATGATTTTATCGAAATGCTTATTCCGCATCTTGAAAAGGGCGACATCATCATCGATGGCGGCAATTCGCATTTTCCGGACACCACCCGTCGCACCGAATATCTCGAAAGCAAAGGTTTTTTGTATATCGGAACCGGCGTTTCCGGCGGTGAGGAAGGCGCGCTGAACGGACCGTCGATTATGCCCGGCGGTTCACCGGCGGCCTGGCCGCATATCAAGCCGATTTTCCAGTCGATTGCCGCCAAAGTTTCGGACGGTACGCCCTGTTGTGATTGGGTTGGCGAAAAAGGCGCCGGCCACTTCGTGAAAATGGTTCACAATGGTATCGAATATGGCGATATGCAATTGATATGCGAAGCCTATCAGATTATGAAAGACCTGCTCGGCCTGAGTTATCCCGAAATGCACCAGGTTTTGACAGACTGGAATAAGGGCGACCTCGAGAGTTATCTGATTGAGATTACGCGTGACATCCTGGCGTATAAAGACGCCGACGGTCAGCCGTTGGTCGAGAAAATTTTAGACACGGCCGGACAGAAAGGCACCGGCAAATGGACCGTGCTGGCTTCGCTGGATTACGGCGCGCCGCTGACCATGATCGGCGAGGCGGTTTATGCCCGCACGCTAAGTGCGATGAAAGAAGATCGCGTCGCGGCGGCTAAAGTAATTAGCGGGCCCAAGCCGGAATTCAAGGGCGATAAAAAGCAATTCGTAGCCGACCTCGGCCAGGCGCTCTATGCCGCAAAAGTCGTTTCCTATGCCCAGGGCTATGTCCTGATGCGGCTGGCTGCTAAAGAGTTCGGCTGGAATCTGAATAACGGCGGCATCGCCCTGATGTGGCGCGGCGGTTGCATCATCCGCTCGGCTTTTCTTGGTAAAATTAAAGAGGCATTCGATAAAAATCCCAACCTGAGCAACCTGCTGCTCGATCCGTTTTTCAAGGAGAAGATCGAATCGTCGCAGGCGGCCTGGCGCCGGGTGATTGCCGCGGCGGTCACAAATGGTATTTGGGTTCCGGCGCTCTCGACCGCTCTGAATTATTTCGATGGTTTCCGCAACGGTCGCCTGCCGGCTAATTTACTGCAAGCCCAGCGCGATTATTTCGGGGCGCATACTTATGAGCGGGTTGACAAACCGCGCGGTGAATTTTTCCATACGGATTGGACGGGTCATGGTGGGAAAACGGCTTCCACGACTTACACAGTATAAGGCGCAAGTTTTTAAACAAGTTTAATTGTGAAGTCCGCTGAGGTCGCATAGGATGCTGAATGACTCGATTTTCTTAATTAACATAATTGACCTGATCAACTGTTCAAGTATGTGAAAGGATTTATATGAAAACAATTTTAGATCAATTCAAATTGGATGGCAAAATTGCTCTTGTAACCGGCGCTGCCCGCGGACTCGGTCAGGCAATATCGCTTGCAATGGCGGAAGCGGGCGCTGATGTGGCGCTTGTTGATTTGTTATCGACCGACGAAACCAAACGGAAAATTGAAGAGATTGGCCGAAAAGCGATTGGGATTCATGCCGATCTATCGTCGATTTCGTGTATTCCTGTTATTGTCGCGACGACGATAAAGGCGTTTGGCAAGATTGATATTCTGGTCAACAATGCCGGGATTATCCGGCGCGCGCCGCTGACCGAATTCAGCGAAAAAGACTGGGACGATGTCATCAATCTCAACCAGAAAGCGGTCTTTTTCCTCAGCCAGGCGGTTGCCAGAACGATGATTGAACGAAAACAAGGTGGCAAAATCGTAAATATCGCTTCGCTGCTGTCGTTTCAGGGCGGAATTCTGGTGCCGTCCTATACCGCTTCAAAAAGTGCCGTCATGGGACTGACCCGCGCACTGGCCAATGAACTGGCGCCGCACGGCATCACCGTCAATGCGATTGCGCCGGGTTACATGGCGACCGACAATACCGCGCCGCTTCGCTCCGACGCCAAACGCAGTCAGGCGATTCTCGAGCGCATTCCGGCCGGGCGATGGGGAACGCCGGATGATTTGAAAGGTGTCGCTGTGTTTTTAGCATCGGCAGCGTCCGATTATATGAATGGCTATACAATCGCCGTGGACGGCGGCTGGTTAGCAAGGTGATAGTTTAGAAGGAGAAAAATGTCAGATCCACAATCCGAGTTGAAAGACTTCCAACCAAATTATCGCTTTCTGATCGCTATTGACTCCGACGGATGCGCATTCGATACGATGGAGATCAAACATAAGGAGTGTTTCATTCCGAATATCATCAAATTCTGGAATCTTCAACCGGTATCGAAATATGCTCGTGCGGCGTCGGAATTTGTCAATCTATATTCGCAGTGGCGCGGCGTGAACCGATTTCCGGCGCTAATTAAGACTTTCGATTTGCTTGAAGAATGGCCGGACGTTCAAGCGCGTCATGTGAAAATTCCCAAAGCGTTGTCGCTCCGCAAATGGATTGCGAATGAATCAAAGCTCGGCAATCCCGCGCTGAAAAAATTGGTTGCGATAAATGATGATCCCGTCTTGAAAATGGCGCTCGAATGGAGCGAGGCGGTCAATATTTCCATTGCCGATGTTGTTCACGGCGTGCCGCCGTTTCCATTCGTTCGTGAAAGTTTGAAGAAAATTTCCGAACAATCTGACATCATTGTTTGTTCGGCGACTCCCGAAGAGGCTCTGAAGCGCGAGTGGAACGAGCACAACATCGCTCAATACGTTCGTGTCATTGCCGGTCAGGAAATGGGAAGTAAAAGAGAACATATCCAGTTTGCGTCAGATAGTAAGTATCGAAAATCGGATGTGTTGATGATCGGCGATGCACCGGGCGATCTGAAATCTGCACATGCAAATGAAGTGTCTTTCTATCCGATAAATCCGGGTGAAGAAGAAAAATCGTGGCAAATGTTCGCTGAAAAGTATTCCGACCTGTTTTTCACGGGTAAATACACAAAGGAAATTGAAAACGATCTGGTGACGGAATTCAATCGGCATTTGCCTGAAATTCCGCCTTGGAAAAAGTGAATCTGACAAACACCTGAATTCTTTTTAATTTATAATACAATCCAATTCTGTGTTGTTGGCGTAAGTTCCTATGATCGAGAGAATTTATACCGCTTTCGGCGCGGGCAATTTCATTACCAGTATGACCAGATTCTTGTCGCTCACGTTTTGCCATGCGTGCGGAATACCTTTCGGACTATCGATCGCGGCATCTTTTCCAACAGTCGCTTTTTCATCACCGATCTCACAAATCCCGGTTCCTTCCAAAACGTAGAACAGAACATCCACTGGCGTGACATGCGAAGCGATCGACTGTCCGGATGCAACGGTCAGATGGGTAATATCCGCGAACTCGGTCTTGTACACCTTTTTAGCCAAAACTCCACGCGGATTGACAAACGATTCTTTCTCGCTCAAATTCGTAATCTTCACGATCATTTCTCCTTAAAAACCGACTTTTTTACCTGAGCTGGAGATATCCAGCACGTTCTTCCAGACGCGCAGTAAATTTCCGCTCCAGATTTTTTCGATGTCTTTTTTAGAATAACCTCGCCGGACAAGTTCATGAGTAATGTTATTCATCTGACTAACATCGTAACAATCCTGCAGTCCGCCACCGCCGTCGAAATCCGTTCCAATCCCAACATAATCAATCCCGGCGACTTTAACGACGTAATCGATGTGCTCAACCAGATCGAAGACACTTGCCAGCCGCGGCGGGAATTGAGCATCGATCGCATTGCGTTCATTGAATGCTATCTCACGTTTTTCGGGCGAAAGTCCTCCGACATCCGGATATTTTTCCTTATAGATTTTCATTGCGGAATCACGTTCGGTGTAAGGTTCCAGCGCTTTAACATATTCCGTGTAGAAATTGATCTGAACGACTCCACCATTTTTTACCAACGCTTTCAGCATGGCATCGCTCAAATTTCGTGGATTGTCGCAGACGGCGCGTATACCGGAGTGCGAAGCGATGATCGGAGCGCGGCTGGTTTCGATCACATCGAAAAAGGCTTGATCGGATATATGCGAAACATCGATCATCATGCCGGCGCGGTTCATCTCACGGACAACATCTTTTCCGAAATCGCTCAAACCATTGTGTTCGGTCGAATCGTTGGCAGAATCGCAGATGTCGTTGTTTTTCATATGGCAAAGCGTGATGTATCGGACGCCGCGGTTGAAATAATCGCGGATCAGTGATAAATCTTTTCCGATTGCGTAGCCGTTTTCGACACCAATCACGACGGCGCGTTTTCCGGAACCAGCGATGTGAATGATGTCGTCCGGTGTCCGCGCAATTTCTGCAAGTTCAGTGTTGGAAGCGACGGCAGAATCGATAGCGTCGATGGCGTTGAGAATTGTTTGGCGAGCGTTGATATAACCGATCGGTGTGCGCTCCTGTTGTTCGACATATGCCGCCATGAAAATCGCGTCGAGTCCACCCTCTTTCATGCGGATGAAATCGACTTTTCCGCCACGCGAATCCGGCCGATTTCTTTTCCCCATATCGTTCGATGCGCGCGCTAACAAAAGCGGCGTGTCGGCATGCGAATCGATTGTCAGAACCGAGCGGTGGATTTTTTCCGCTTTCCGGTCGGCGATTTCAGGCGGGATTGTTTTCATGGTTGCGCATCCTGTTAAAAATAGTTCTGTAACGATCAGAATGAATGGCAATGTTTGGCGTATCGGGATTCGATTTTCTGCTGAAAGTTTCGGCTTCATTTGGAGGGTTCTCCAACTTCTCGCCAGCGGAAACATGAAACGAGATGATCGTTGACCATTCCCGCCGCCTGCATGAACGAATAGCAGATCGTCGGTCCGACGAATCGAAAACCGAGAGATTTCAGTTCGGCGCTCATCCGTTCGGCTTCAGGAGATGTGACCGGAATCTGCTTTTCTTCTGTCCAGTGATTCGTGATTGTTTTCCCGTTAGTAAATTGCCAGATGAACACATCGAATGAACCGTGTACCTCAACGATTTTTAAAAATGCACGCGCGTTGTCGATCGAGGCACGGATTTTCAGCCGGTTGCGGACGATGCCGGCGTCGTTCATCAACCGCTCAAAATCTTTATCGTTAAAGTTCGCAATCGCTTCAATATCAAAACCGGCAAACGCATGTCGGAAATTTTCGCGCTTGCAGAGAATCGTCGACCAGCTAAGTCCCGCCTGAAAAGCATCCAGCACCATAAATTCAAAGAGTTTTCGGTCGTCATGAACCGGCGTTCCCCATTCTGTGTCGTGATAAGCGAGCATTTCGGCGTCCGCTTTAGGCCAATAACAGCGCGAGAGTTCCATGTAGTATTTCCTCAAATAATTCATGATCCAAATTGCGCATTTAGATTAGACGAATTCTCAGAGAATTTCAAGATGAAATTTCATACCCAACATAAAATTTAAGAAGTTGACATACGAAATATGAATGATGTAAATTCGGTCTGTTATGGAAACCGATTTGTTAGGAGAAAAATG
Organism: Fidelibacterota bacterium; assembly: GCA_028719225.1. GTDB lineage: Bacteria > Fidelibacterota > UBA2242 > UBA2242 > UBA2242 > 0-14-0-20-45-22. The sequence goes on from JAQUKI010000026.1 coordinate 17,259, forward strand.
AATAAGATTTTCAAAGGTCGTATGTATCGATGGATTTTCACGGTAGTGATTTCGGTCATCGCAATCGAATTGAATGATTGTTCGACGATGAAACCGTTTACAAACATTCTTCCGGAAAAAGCGGAACCGGTGATTCAAAAAGGTGTGCAAGAGGGCAAGATCATTTTGATCGACGTTCGCACGCCGGAAGAATTCAACTCCGGGTACATCGCCGGCGCGATCAACATGAATGTCAATTCTGAGTTTTTCGATGTGCAGATCGACGAATTGGACAAGACGAAAACCTATATCGTCTATTGTAAAATGGGCGGCAGAAGTACTAAGGCGATGACTTTAATGAAGGAAAAAGGCTTTAAAAAAGTGTTCAATCTTGAGGGCGGCATAACGCAATGGCAGAAAGAGAATCGCCCCGTCGTCACGCCGACGAAGTAATCCGAATTGTAGCAGGATTCCACAGAACTATGTAAAATGTTTTCCGCATTTTCCGCAGAGTAAACCGGTAGGTTCTCCTCTGAGCTTTCGCTCCAACCGTTTGAATGATCTCAGATAGGCGCTTCCGGTGGAAATTCCGCAGGCGGGACAAACATTTGCAAGGAAGCGTTTATTTTCCTGATGGTCGAAAAATATTTTGAGTAGGACACCCGATTTGCGGGCAACCACTTGTTCATTTTGGGAAAAAATCTCAGGACCGTGCAGGACGTCGCCGACTTCCATAAAAGCAAGATTCATCGACGAACCGCACCGCCAGCAGTGATCATCGACGACAAAAACCGTTTTGAGGAACAGCGCGCCGATTTTCTCAAAAACGAGTATCTTGGCGATATAGTGAAGAACTGTTTCTGCTGTACAATTCCCGATGGAATGATGCGAAAAATGATGCCGGAGTTTCTTGCCTTTTCGGGCGATGACCGCCGTTTTGCAGACGGGACACACGCATCGGCAGGCGAGTCCGCGTTCAACCCGAGAAATGTGAATTAACTGTCCATCCCGTTCGGCATACGGAACTTTTATCACACCGTCAGCGGGTTGAATTTACGAAAGTTGTTTTCCAATTTTCTCGAGTCGGATGTTCTCGAGCACTTCCTTCAGATTTTCCGAATGAATATCCATAAGCGAAATTCAGTCAGGAATCCAAAAGAAAGAATGAAAAACTATTTCGCAAAGACCTCGCGCACGAAATCGACGTCGGCTTTCGTCAGCGGTCGATTCCAGCCGGAAAGATTCATTTCCACTTGCGCCTGATTACGGAATCCGGGAATGACCGCGGCAACGACTTCGTGGCTGAGTGTAAAC
>JAQUKI010000027.1 GCA_028719225.1 Fidelibacterota bacterium
GTCCGCAGGCGAAAAAGCAAAAAGAGAAACAGAAAATGCTCACGGAATTGAAACCGGGAGACGACATTATGACAATCGGCGGGATTTACGGTAAGATCGAAGGAGTTCGCGAAAAAGAAGGACTCCTGATCGTTAAAATCTCGAAAGACGTGAAAATTACGATTGCACGTTCCGCCGTCGCCGACAAGACAACTGAAAAGATGGTGGCATAACAATTATGTCTCTTCTTAGTATTCAATTGTACGGCAGTCCGATTCTGAATTCGAAGACTGCCAAAGTCGAAACGCTTCCGCCGGATTTTTCGACGATTCTTGATGATATGTTCGAGACAATGTATGCCGACGATGGTATCGGACTTTCGGCCAATCAGGTCGGAATTCCGTTGAGTTTCTTCGTGGCTGACTTTTCACTTCACGATGAAACCGGCAGGAAAATGGTCTTTATCAATCCGGAAATTCTCGAATATCAGGGTGAAGTTGCGGCTGAAGAAGGCTGTCTCAGCGTTCCGGAAATTCGCGAAGAAGTGATCCGAGCCGAGAAGGTCAAAGTTCGGTACCAAGACGTAGAATTAAATGTCCATACCGAAGAATTTTCCGGCTATTATGCACGTGTAGTTCAACACGAGACCGACCACCTGAGCGGAATTTACTTTGTCGATCGCATCAGCCGGTTGAAGCGAAGTTTCATTGCATCAAAATTAAAACGCCTGGCAGGCGATGCAAAAAAAAGGTTGACGATTCAGGTCGGTTAATATTGGTATGAAAATCGTCTTCATGGGAACGCCAAAATTTGCCCTTTCGCCGCTGAAAGCGCTGTTGGAATCGCGTCACACGGTTCTTGCTGTTGTGACTGCAACCGATGCCGAAAAGGGACGCGGGTTGAAGGTTCAGGAACCGCCGGTAAAAACATTAGCGAAGGAACTCGACCTGCCGGTTTTTCAACCGCCGGATTTGAAATCGCTGGATTTTATCGGACAAATGAAGAACTTGGGCGCCGACCTTTTCGTCGTCGTTGCGTTCCGAATTTTACCGGTCGATTTACTGGAAGCGCCACTGTTCGGTTCGATCAATCTGCACGCCTCACTTCTCCCGAAATATCGCGGCGCCGCTCCGATCAACTGGGCAATCATCAATGGCGAGAAAGAAACAGGTTTGACGATTTTCCGCATTCAGGCGCGAGTCGATACCGGCGATATTCTTCTCCAGAAAAAGATGCCGATTCTACCGGGTGATACATTTGGAACGCTCTACGAAAAATTATCCCGGTTGGGCGGCGAATCGCTGGTGCAGGTTGTGAATGAAATTGAAGAAAATCGTCTTGCGCCGATTCCGCAACGACACGAATTGGCGACTCAGGCGCCAAAAATCTTTCCCGAAATGGGTGAGATCGATTGGAAAAACAACGCTTTTACGATTAGAAACCTGATTCACGGTCTTTCGCCTACGCCTGGCGCGTATTCCTTTTTCCGCAAGAAAGGAATCAAGTTTTTAGCGGCGATCGCTGAACCCGGCGGCAATTCTGAAACAGTTGGCGCCATTGTTATTCGCGAGAACAACCGGTTGGGAATCCAAACCGGCGCCGGAATTTTATTTCCAAGAGAAGTACAGGCGGAAGGAAAAAATCCACTTCCGATCGATCAATTCCTGCGAGGTTTTCAGGGTAAAGTCGGAGATATATTTTCCGAATGAGAACCCGAACCGCCGCAGTCGAAATTCTCAACTCGCTTCACAAACAGCCGTCCGATTTTGAGACGCGTGTTTCGGAGTATGTCTCAACCATTGAATTTTCTCAGGAAGACCGCGATTTTATTTATGCGCTCGTCAAAGGCGTCATTCAATATCGCAGGCTGCTGGATTATGTTTTAGATTTTTCATTGAATCGTCAATTCAGCCAGATCGAAATTACGGCGATTCATTTATTACGCATTGGCGCTTTTCAATTTGTCGTACTGAAAACGCCACCGCATGCGCTTGTCTATGAAACTGTCGAAGCCGCCAAAGAATTGAAACGACCCGACCTCGTTCCATTGATAAACGCCGTGTTGAGAAATTTGCCTGATGAGACGAATTGGCGAAAATCACTAACCAGAATTACCGATGAAGTCGAGCGGCTCGGCATCGAATTTTCACATCCGGATTGGTTGGTAAAACGGTGGATCGCTAATTTCAGTATGGAATCGACCCGTCGGATTCTGGAATTCGACAATTCATATCAGCCAATTTGTTTCCGGCACAATCCGATCCGTTTTTCATGGAGCATGACGGAGGAACGGTTAACGCGTCAAAAGCAGGCAGTAAAGGTCATTTCCGAAAAACCGATCCATTTCTTTTCGGTAAGCCGTCCCGGTATCTTGCTGAAAAGCGATTTTTTTAAAGAAGGCGGCTGTTCAGTTCAGGATTACAATCAGGCACTTGCCGTTCAGTTGCTTTCTCCAAAAGAAGGCGAGACGATTGTCGATGTCTGTGCCGCTCCGGGCGGAAAAACGACGCTGATCGCTCAATTGACCGGCAATCATTCTGCAGTTCATGCATCGGACGTCAGCGAGCAAAAAATGAGTCTTGTGAAAAATGAGTGCGCCCGGTTAGGAATCGAATCGATTAATTATCGCGTAGCAGATGCAAGCCGCGATGAGTTTCCGGAAGCGGATAAAGTGTTGATTGACGCTCCTTGCACCGGCACCGGCGTCTTGTCCCGGCGAGCCGATTTGCGCTGGAACCGAACGGCTCATCACATGAAGCAAGTACGCCGTTTGCAGATCGGAATTCTTGAAAATATGGCGAAATTTGTACGCATCGGCGGTACACTCGTTTACAGCACGTGCAGTCTGGAACCGGAAGAGAACTGGGAAGTCGTTCGGGAATTTTTAGCCGGTCATCCCGAGTATTCCGTCCAGCCGGCACAAAAATGGGTTGATCGGACGTATTGCGATGATTCCGGAGCCGTTCAGATTTTTCCACATAAACACGGATTGACCGGTAGTTTCGCCGTTCGTCTGAACAGAACTTCATCCGGTGCGTTACAGGAAAAACGAATTGCTATTTAGGGTAGAAATATGAGAGTTCGCACGAAAAATTTATTACGGTTTATCGCGGCATTTGCGATCTTTACGATCGTTTTTAGCGTCCTGATGGACAAACTCATTCTGCCGCTTTACGTCCGGCATGGACAGGAATACGAGTTGGTGGATGTTCGGCATAAACCGTTACCTGAAGCCAGATCGATCCTTGAAACCAACGGTTTTGAATCGATGGTGAGCGATACGTTGGAAAATTCGGACTTTCCGCCGCAAACGGTTATCGATCAGCAACCGCCTGCCGGATATATGGTGAAAAAAGGCCGGATCGTCAAACTGATCATTTCAGGCGGCGAACGCTATTTTCCGATGCCTAAATTGGTCGGGAAAGTGTTGAAAGCCGCCGATCTGGAATTGGAACGCTGGGGAGTTACCGTTGATTCAGTCGTTTCTCAGTTTTCATCGGACAAACCGGTTGGCGTTGTCAGCGCACAATCCATTTCGCCGGGACTGATGGTTTCGACCAATTCCCATATTTGGCTTTGCGTCAGTAAAGGCGTACCCGACAAACAATTAGAAATACCGGATTTATTTGGATTAAATCTCGACGAAGCCAAAAAAGTAATCCGTAAAGCGGGGCATCAAATAGGTAAAATCCGGTATATCCAGAATCCGGATTTGACGCCATATACGGTGATTGGACAAAAACCGGAAGCCGGTAAGTTGATGGATAATCCGGTAACGATCAATTTGGATGTTTCAACAATCAGTCAGCAGGAGGAATAAACTTCAGATGGTTCAGATCGTTCCTTCGCTACTTTCCGCCAATTTTGCAAATCTTGAACAGCAAATTCACCTTGTCGAGACTGCCGGCGCCAAACGTCTGCATATCGACGTTATGGACGGTCATTTCGTTCCGAATATCACCATCGGACCGCTCGTCGTCTCCGCGATTCGTAAGATCACGACGCTCCATCTCGAAACTCACCTGATGATCGAAAATCCCGAAAATTACATACCTCAATTCGTCAGCGCGGGAAGCGACACCGTCATTATTCATGTCGAAACAACGAAAGATATTCCGGGTGAATTGAAAAGAATCCGGTCGTTAGGCGCGCGAGCAGGGTTGGTGATCAATCCGCCGACGCCGTTTACATCTGTTGAACCGTTTCTGTCTATGATCAATCACTTGCTGATAATGACGGTCAATCCCGGGTTCGGCGGACAAAAAATGATTCAAAGCGCGCTGGAAAAAGTCAGGCTGGCAAAATCTGCTGCGCAAAAATACGGTTTCCCCATCGAAATTGATGGTGGCGTCAACTTGGTAACTCTGGCTTCGGCGGTTTCTGCCGGCACAGATTTATTGGTCGCCGGTAATGCCGTTTTCGGCGAATCCGATCCCGCGCTCGCTTTTATGGATCTGGAGAGAAGGGCAAACGCATGAATAAAATTCATAAGGGCGAACTGGAAAGGAAGGCGGTTCATTATTGTTCGTCTCTTATACCCTTACTTTATTTTCTGTTTTTCTCGAGAAGAACCGGACTGATCGTCGTTGGATTACTGACGTTAGGCATCCTCATCGCGGAAATCCTCCGGATGGCAATTCCATCCTGCAATCGGCTTTATATCAAGATTTTTGGTAATATGCTTCGCCCGTATGAGAAGACGAATCATTTGACCGGGGCATCATACGTTTTTATCGGCAGTATGATCGTGATTTTTTTCTTTCCGAAAGAAATCGCGGTCATTTCGCTACTTTTCCTGACCGTCGGCGATCCGACGGCTGCTCTTGTCGGGATGGCTTTCGGTAAAATCCGCCTCATCCAAAAGAAAACGCTGGCTGGAGCGTTGGCTTTTATTATTGCCGGATTGTTGGCGACTTTCTGGATTCCCGGCGTACCGTTTTGGATAAAAGGTGTCGGCGCCCTCGTGACTTGTTTCGTCGAACTGATCCGATGGAAATTCGACGACAATATCACCATCCCGCTCATCGGCAGTTTTGTCATGAAAATGTTAATGAGTTAAACTCCGATGTGTCCGTTCCTATTTCACCCAAATAGAATTTGGCTTTCCTGATCGCTTATGTCCTTCGTTAATCCGTTTTTTCTCTATTTCCTTCCGCTGATGGCTATTCCTGTCATCATACACTTGTTCGGCCGGCGACGTTTTCAAACCGTGGAATTCAGCTCGATCCGGTTTTTGAAACAATTGGAAAATGATGTCATCCGGCGACTCAAACTTCGACAGATCCTTCTGCTGATTCTCCGGACTTTACTGGTTTTGTTCGTCGTTCTGGCTTTCGCCCGCCCGTACCAAAAGAATCTTACCGGCGATTTTAGTGTCCGGCGTGGCGCAACGGTTTACCTGATCCTCGATTGTTCCGCCTCTATGGATAGAACATGCGAAAGTCGGAATCTCATGGAAATCGCGCGAAATGATCTTCAGTCGGCTTTCTCCGAGATCGAATTTCCGGTCACGGTTCGTCTGATCGACGCCACGCAACCGACGATCATTCGAGAAATAGGATTTGTTAAGAACGCCACCCAATTGACACATGCGATTGCCGGCGTTTCAGCCAAACCGCTCGCGGCAAAACTCGATGTCGCCCTTCAAACGGCTTCGACGGATATGGAAAAACATCCTGAAGCATCCGTTGCCGTATGGATCGCCAGCGATTTTCAGAAAAGTTCATGGCAGACGAGTAATTCGGCTACCCATCCGCTTCAGTCGTTTCTGGAAAAACCCAATGCTCGTTTTCTTCTGATTCCCGTTAATCGTGAAGGATACAATATCGGAATTTCACGGATCGAAAATCCCGACCAAATTGTCGAATCCGGCAAATCGGTAATGATCCGACCGGTTTTAACGAATTGGACTCCGGAATCCGTTGAAACGCCGGTTTCACTTTTCATCGAAGGCGAGCGTGTCGGTCAAAGCGTCGTTTCAATATTGCATCGCGGTTCGGCGGATATTTCGTTCGAGTGGATTTCGCAAAGCGCCGGATATTTATCTGGTTTTGCTGAAACGCCTGATGACGATCTTCTTTTGGACAATCGGCGATATTTCGTGATGAACATTCCGGATTCGATCCGGATTCTTGTCGTCGGACAAACTTCGGCGGATGCGAGATATTTCATTAAAGCGCTGGAGGCGAAAAGCGGTTCGTCGTTCGATGTCCGATTTACAACGGAATCACAACTGCCGGCGGAAGATTTTCAGGAGTGTGATGTTCTGTTAATTAGCGATATTGACAGGATTTCTGAATCGTTTCGGGAAAAACTTGACAGATTTTTAGATGACGGCGGCGGATTGATTGTCTTTCCCGGCGAACATTGTCAGCTAGAAGATTTCAATCGCGCATGGTCGGAAACATTCGGTCTTCCAAAATGGAAAAATACACGAAAATCGTCCGGTGATTCCTATTTGAAACTCGGCTCGCTGAAATCCGGGCATCCCGTTTTCAGTGATTTGTGGCAGAGGAAAAATCGATTGGAAAATTCGCCGCGGTTTTTCGTTGTTCCCGGATTTCTGACGGATGAGAATCAGACGATTCTCGCCGGATTCGAGGATGGAACACCGTTCCTGATAGAAACGATCGGGCAGACCGGGCGAATATTAACTTTTGCCACGACGACGAATTCAAGTTGGACAGATTTTCAATTGACCGGTTTATTTCCGACACTGATTCGTCGCGCGGCACTTTATGCGGCGGGGAAAAACGGTCAGCGAACAGATTATTTTTGCGGCGACACGGTTCGGTTTGACGTGGCGGGAACGCAAAATGCGGCCGATCTGGTCGTGACGACGCCGACCGGTAAGAAAATTCGTCCGAGGAAAGATCAATGTCCAGGTTTCAGTTTTTTCGATTGCATCACGGTTGGCGTTTATCGGGTAGAATTCGGTGGGCGGCGTGTTTTTTCATTCGCGGCAAATGTTCCGGAATCGGAATGTGTCGGTGAATTTTTCGACGAGCAGGATTTCCGCGAAATCGGCGACCTTCTACCGTCGAGAATTGCCGTTTACGCTGCCAAGCAAGACAATAAATCCGCGCCAATGAATCTGAATCGCGAGTATGCGATTCTTTTTCTGGTTCTGGCGGCGATTGTTGCCGCACTGGAAACTTTCATCGGCAGGATCAACCGTGTAAACATTTTAAAAGAGACAAATCTATGACGGATATTTTTTTTGAAAAATCGAGTCTGGAAATCGATCGGGCGCTTTTAGTCGGCGCCGTGACCAACGATCAGTCGCCGGAAACTGTTAACGAACAGATGGAAGAATTACGATTGCTGGTCAGGACGCTGAATTATGATGGAGAAATCCTGACCGTTCCGCTCAAACGGATCGATCCGGCGACTTTTATAGGAAGTGGAAAAGTCATCGAGATTAAAACGATGCTTGAAGAACTCAAAATTGAAGAAATCGTTTTCAATGATGACCTATCGCCGACGCAAATGCGAAACCTCGAACGAGCACTAAAAATGGAAATCCGCGATAGAAGCGGAATCATCCTCGAAATCTTTGCCAGCCATGCGCGGACTCGCGAGGCAAAGACGCAGGTCGAACTGGCGACGCTCGAATATCTGCTTCCTCGGTTGACGCGGCGCTGGACGCATCTCGAACGACAAATCGGCGGAATCAATGTGCGCGGCGGCGCGGGTGAAACGCAGATCGAAACAGACAAACGCCTGATCAAAATCCGCATTTCCCGATTAAAAAAAGAACTGCAAAGGATCGAAAATGATCGCGCAATTCAGCGAAAGAGCCGACGCGGGAACTACAACGTTTCGCTCGTCGGCTACACGAATGCGGGAAAATCCACGATCATGAATCTTTTCACCGGATCGGAAGTTCTCGTTGAGGATAAATTATTTGCGACACTGGATACGACCGTCCGGCAATGTCAACTCGATAAATTTCACCGGATTTTACTGAGCGATACGGTTGGTTTTATCCGCAAATTGCCACATCATTTGGTTGCATCATTTCGAAGCACGCTGAAGGAAATCGAAGAGGCCGACCTCATCGTGAAGGTTGCCGACATCAGTCATCCGCAATGCCTGATTCATCTTCAAACCGTCGATGAGGTGCTGGCCGATCTAAAGGTCAGTCACAAACCATCGATCGTCGTGTTTAATAAGATCGATCAGATGGACAGAGAGATTTTTCCGGATGCGAAACGAATATATCCGGAAGCCATTTTTCTGTCGGCCTTGAATCGTCTAAAGACCGATGATCTTCGGCGTGCCGTCATCGCGGAGTTGGAAAAAATGGAAATCCAACTGACGATTCAGATTCCGTTGTCGGAAGTTCGTGATATTGCCTATGTCCGGGATCATGCGTTTATCCTGTCCGAAGAATATTCGGACGAATTTGTGACGCTGGAGTTGATAATAAACCGGAAAATTTGGGAACAGATTCGCAGTAAATTCGGAAAGGCGACTGACCGGCCGATTCTTCAAAAGGAGTGAATCGGCGCTTGACTTTGAATCATTTGTGGACTACCTTTGTAACAAAAGGTGAAGTATGAAGAGTGATCCGAAATCGATAAGAAAACCTTCCGTTGCGGGTATGTTTTATCCGGGAAGCGCCGCTTCTCTCGAAAAGGCGGTCATTCAATATCTGGAATCAGCGACAGAGCCGATCATCACGTTGAAGCGTCTGTTTGGGATCATCTCGCCGCACGCCGGATTTGTCGCGTCGGGGCCGGTTGCTGCCGTCGGCTACCGATTTTTAAAGAGGCATCCGTTTTCAAAAGTCGTCGTGATCGCTCCGAGCCATCATGAGTATTTCCGCGGGATTTCGGTTTTTTCCGGTAAATCCTACCAAACTCCGATAGGCGAAGTTCCGGTAGAACAGAAAATCTGTGATCTGCTGGCCAAGAGCGGTGGAGTCGTTTATCGTTCAGTAAAAGGACACCAGGCTGAACATGCGATTGAAGTTCAACTTCCGTTTCTTCAAAATATCTTTCCTGAATTTTCGCTCATTCCGGTTGTAATCGGTTCAGCGACACTGAATGAGATCGATGAATTTGCGTTCATTTTGGCCGAAGTTTTCGCAAAGACCGAATTCGTCGTTGTGGCAAGTTCGGATCTTTCTCATTATCATTCATATCCGGAAGCGGTACAAATGGACAAACACCTCGTTTCGCTTCTTGAAAAAATGGATTTGAGTGCGTTGGAATCCGGTTACAAGGACAACTCGCTGGAAGCATGTGGTCTGGCGCCAATCCTTACGTTGCTAAAATATGCTAAAATTCTTGGCAATTGCAGATGCAAGGCGCTGGATTATCGGAACTCGGGTGATACGGTCGGGCTTAGCGATCAGGTGGTCGGATATTTATCGGCGGCTGTTTTTGAACTTTAACCGGTATATCGAAAAGTTGAGGAAATGACACGCGCCTGTCAAACGTTCAGTGTTTTTGGAGCAAGCCGTATCGGGATTTCTTTTGCGTATCATCTTCAAAAGAACAGCCTGTTTCCGCAATTTTTATGGAATCGCTCGCCGGAAAGGCTTAAACAATCTGATAAATGGGTTCGGTTCGAAACGGTTACGACTCAGATTGACGAGTTCGACAAACCGACAGATTGGCTGATCATCTCGGTTTCTGATGACGCGATCGAAACCATTGTGCAGAATCTTGCCAAGTTGCCTGTCGATTTTAACGGATGTTTGGCATTCCACACATCCGGATTCTTAAGTTCGGAAATCCTGACTCCGCTCAAAGAACGCGGCTGTCGGATTGGTTCGTGTCATCCGGTGCTCAGTGCGCCAGATGTGGCAACAGGAATTCAACGATTTTCGACAGGAATATTCGCATGTGAAGGAGAGATAGAAACAGAACTCATTCACCTGACATCCAAGATCGGGAAAATCGGTTTGTCGCTTACGCCGGAACAAAAACAGATGGTCCATGTCTCAGCGGTTTTTTTAAATAATTATTCGGTTTCGCTGATTGCTGCGGTGAAAAATTTATGCAGGGGAAAAGGTTTATCGGACGAATATTCGATGCTATTGCTCAAAGGTTTTTCAGAGCAGTCGGTCGAAAGTGGCTGGCAAAGGCCGTTATTGGAAGCGCTGACCGGTCCGGCATCTCGCGGCGACCGGAAAACGATCGAAAAACATCTCGAATTTCTGGAAAGCGACCAAGATTTAAAGACACTTTACGAGATATTTTTAAAGATCACTCAAAATTTGCTGTTGGTGGAAAAAAGTAAAAAATCTGAAAATCGAAATGGTGTAAAATGAAACGACTGAGTTGCTGGTTGTTCGTTCTTGTGTTGTTTTTAATAGGAGATGCTCAGGAGAAGAAAGTTTTTTGGGATGGATTTGACTGGATGTCTGTCACGAAAGTGACTCGGGAATATCCGGAATATGCCGTTTGGATCAAGAGTGCGTATCTGAGCGGCCTGCTCGATGGGAAGATTTTTTACGAATTGAAAGCCATGTCAGTCAATTCAAGGGTAGCCGATTCGACATTCAAAGATTTGATACAGTCTGCTCAGTCACGCGAATTGATCGAAGGATTGGATGCATTTTACCGCGATGAAACGCGAAAATATGTGCCGATTCCATCGGCATTAATCGCTATTAGAATGCTTCAGTTAAATTATCCCGAAAAAGAGGTTGATCAGTTTATTCGTGAGAGCAAGAAATGGATCAACGAGTTAACGAAACAACTGATTATTCCTTCGGAATGATCTCGTTGCAGTTGGGGCAAACCATATAAACTGCCTGCTCGCCGAAAAACCGTAAATTGGTCACGCGGTAATGCGCGTTTCCGGACATGTTCGGACGTTGTGTAACAACAATACTTCTCTCGCGACTTTTTCCGGATTCCAACGGCATGTCATGGTTGCTGACAATTGACAGCTCTTTTTTATCGATCGTCTTTCCGTAATTGTCCAGAATGTCGATCACACCGCTGATTTCGCCGATCGATTTCTGGGAAATGTTTTCGACTTCAACGGTAATCCGAAGAAGATCGTTTTCGAGTTCCGCAACAGCAACGTCATTGATCTGGATCGCCTGTTGGGCGAAAGCCGTCGTCAATAGAATCCCAAGAACGAATAAAAATTTCATTTTTCTCATCATGACCTCATAGTCTGGAACCAATTTAGACGATTCTTTTGAGATAGTCAAGAAACGGTTGGAATTTTACGAGTAAATCAAAATGCGCGCCGACGTTGTTCTTGATTGATTACCGGTTGTTTAATAACTTCAGGGCGTGCAGGATCAGCGAAAACCAATGAAAAATAACAGGATGCTGGAAAAGGTCGCCCGTTTCTTGCATCACCGGACCAAAGTCACTTTATCCGAGGCTGAAATGAACCGGATTCAGACGGCGCGCGATGTTGTTCTGGAGAAAATCCGCGCAGGGAAAACCGTTTACGGGATCAATACGGGATTTGGAAAACTCGCTCAGGTCAATATTCCTGCGGATGAGCTGGAACAGTTACAGATCAACCTGCTTCGCAGTCATGCCTGCGGCGTCGGGAATTTGATCGATTCCGAGATTGTGGCGCTGATGATGTTTCTGAAAATCAGGAACCTTACGAAAGGGTTTTCCGGTTGTTCGCCGGAAGTTGTCGCGAAATTGGTTGAGATTCTTAACAAAAATATTTTACCGGTCGTTCCATCACGTGGCTCAGTCGGTGCAAGCGGCGATCTGGCGCCTTTGGCTCATCTTTGCCTGCCGTTAATTGGCGAAGGCGAGGTTTTTTATAAAAGTAAGAGAAGAAACGCAAAGGAATTGATCGATAAAGGCGTGTATCAACCCGTTCGGTTGGGACCTAAAGACGGTCTCTCGCTGATCAACGGAACACAATATTCGACCGCATTGTTGGCCGTTGCGTTTCTGCGGGCACGAGATATCGTTCTGCTATCCGAACTCGCTGTTGCAATGAGTGTCGAAGCAGCGCTGGCTACCGACGTTCCATTTCAGCAAAAAATCCATGAAATCCGCCGGCAGAATGGTCAACAGGAAGTTGCCTGTCATATCCGGAATTTTTTAAAGAACAGCGAGATTGTCCGATCACATAAAGATTGTATTAAGGTACAGGATCCGTACAGTTTTCGATGCGCGCCACAGGTGATCGGTGTCGTTCGTGACACACTCCGATTTGTGGAAAATATCGTCGAGAATGAACTCTCTGCAGTGACAGATAATCCGCTTGTTTTTGCCGAAACCGGTGAAGTGCTCAGCGGAGGAAATTTTCATGCGGAACCATTGGCAATGGCGGCGGATTTTCTTTCCATCGCGTTGACGGAATTGGCGAATATCGCCGAGCGAAGAATTGCCAACCTGATCGATCCGGTAATGAGCGGATTGCCGGCGTTTCTTACGAAATCGGGCGGCGTCAATTCCGGATTCATGATCGCTCATGTAACCGTTGCGGCTCTCAGCGCCGAAAATCGTACGTTATCAACCCCGGCATCGGTGGAAACAATACCGACCTCAGCCAATCAGGAAGATCACGTCAGCATGGCGCCTAATGCCTGCCTGAAACTTCGTCAGATCGTCGAAAATTCGCAAAAAATTGTCTGGATAGAATTATTGGCCGCGACGCAAGGAATGGATTTTCGCAAACCGCTCACGGGCGGCATCGGCACACGGCTGGGACAAGAAAAGATAAGATCGATGGTTGAACACCTCGATGAGGATAGGATATTTTATCCCGACCTGGAAAAAAGCGATGAATTCTTTTCCGATACGGTCTTCATCGAAGCGATTCGCCGGATTTCAAATAACGATTGACTTATTGAACTTATTCTATAACGAGGTTTAAGATGAATCTGAAAAAAATAATTCGGGAGGGATTTACATTCGATGATGTTCTGCTAATACCGGCAGAATCGGATGTTCTTCCCAGACAGGTTAGCCTGACGACGCATTTAACCAAGCATATCGAACTGCGCGTGCCGATTGTCAGTGCAGCGATGGATACGGTCACGGAAGGCGCGATGGCCATCGCGATCGCTCGCGAAGGCGGCATCGGCATTTTACATAAAAATATGTCAATTGAAGAGCAAGCCGTGGAAGTCGATAAGGTTAAACGTTCGGAAAGCGGGATGATCGTCAAACCGATCACCCTTTCCTCTGACAAGACTATCCGGGAAGCGCTGGAAGTTATGTTGAGATATTCGATTTCTGGAATTCCAATTGTCGATGATGGTCATCTGACCGGTATTTTGACGAACCGGGATATTCGTTTTGAGACGAATCTCGAACAAAAAATTTCCGATAGGATGACAAGTAAAAATTTAATTACCGCTCCTGTTGGAACAACGCTGGAAAAAGCGGAGGAAATCCTTCAACAGCACCGGATTGAAAAATTACTCGTTGTTGATAAACATGGTCGGTTGAAAGGTCTGATCACGGTTAAAGATATTCTAAAGAAGAAGAAATTTCCGAATGCCGCCAAGGATTCGATCGGGCGCCTTCGAGTCGGCGCAGCTATCGGTGTTACCGGTGATTATATCGAGAGGGCCGAGCGTTTGATCGAATCTCAGGTAGATGCTCTTGTCATCGATACGTCTCATGGACATTCGCGAAATGTGATCGAAACCATCCGAAAGATTAAGAAACGTTATTCAAACATAGATATTATTGCAGGGAATGTCGCTACTTCCGAAGCGACGCGTGAATTAATCGGCGCCGGTGTGGATGCCGTTAAAGTTGGAATTGGGCCGGGAGCCATTTGCACAACCCGAATCGTCGCGGGTGTTGGGATACCGCAACTTTCGGCAATTCTTGATTGTGCCGAGGAAGCTGCAAAGTCCGGAATTCCAATCATCGCAGATGGCGGAATCCGGTATTCGGGTGATATTGCTAAGGCGTTAGCTGCCGGTGCAAATACCGTGATGCTCGGTTCGCTTTTGGCGGGTATGGATGAAAGCCCGGGCGAGACGATTCTCTATGAAGGGCGCGTTTACAAGTCTTATCGGGGTATGGGTTCAATTGCCGCAATGGAAAAAGGAAGCAAAGATCGGTATTTTCAGGAATTGGAGGAAACGAAGAAACTGGTTCCGGAAGGAATCGAGGGAATCGTGCCGTACAAAGGAGCGTTACATGAAACCGTCCATCAATTGACCGGCGGGCTCAGATCGTCAATGGGATATTGTGGAGCAAGGACGATCTCGGATTTGCAAAAAACCGCGAAATTTATCAAAGTAACGCGCGCGTCAATAGAAGAGAGTCATCCTCACGGTGTGAAAATCAGTAAGGAGGCTCCAAATTATCGAACGAGTGATTAAGTATAAAAATTAAACGAATTGCCAGAAAGATGAAGAGTTCGTCAGGGCAACTTGTTGATTACATCTGCGAGTTTAGACTTTTTGTTCGCGGCGTTATTAAGATGAAGAACGCCTTTTCCAGTGATCGAATCGATGATAGATACAGTCTCGCGATACAGAGGTTCGGCTTCGGCTTTCGTCGTGGCGGCTTTTACCTTCTTGATCATGGATTTCATGACCGATTTATATTGTCTGTTGCGCAGTCTGGATTTCTCAGCCTGACGGATACGTTTTTGCACACTTCTTTTTTTGCTCATTGAACTCCTTTCAAAAATTATCAAAAAGTGTGGAAATTTATTTATAACGAGGAAGATTTTCAAATGAAAAAACGGAGAACACGGTGATATTTCTCCTGAAACTGTTGGCAACGGTGCTTTTAACCGTGATTTTTCTCCTATTTTTAGTTTTTATCACTCGGACGATTTTTACTGTACGCTTGGCGATGAACCCGGATAAAAAGAAAATTCTTACTCGGGTTATGTTTTTCAACGGAATTATTGGTGTTATGGTTGGATTTGAAAGCAGTGTGCTGGAAATCTTTTTAATCATTGCGAATAGTAAGATTCACATTCTGCGGAAAATTCCATCGAAAAAGGAAAAACCAACCGCTGCGCTCAAATCTGAAAAACAAGAAGTAAAACCAAAAGAAAAGACAAAGAAAAAACCGCCGCTGTTCACTGTCCGTGAATGGATTTCGCTCGGCAAAGAGGTCGTTCGGCGATTTTTCAAGATTCCTAAAAATATCAAGATTACCGCTGATCTTGAGGTCGGTCTTGAAAATCCGGCAACGACCGGTTATTTGATGAGTGCGTACTATTCACTCTATGAATTATTCCCTTTTATGCAGAAAATTCGGATCGAACCGTCGTTCGTTGAAAAAAAGTTTTTAGGGACAATTGACCTTTCCGGTTCAATTCGTTTGATTCATGTTGTAAGAATCGTTATTTTTATTTCCGGAAAAATGATCGTTCAAATGTTTAAGATGAGGAGAAAAAGACATGTTGGAAGGAATCGTTGATACACTGCTGAACCGACTGAAAGATATCGTCACGTCGGAAACTGTCATCGGGAAACCGATTCAGGCTGGAGAAACGACCGTGATTCCCATTACCAAGATTTCGCTGGGATTCGGCGCGGGAGCCGGTTCGTCTGACAACAAGGAAAAGGAAAATGCGGGCGGAACGGGCGGCGGAGCCGTCATTGAACCGATTGCGATCATCATCGTAACAAAGGATGACGTGAAAATTCATAACTTGAAAGATAAAGAGTCCGGGTTAGAAAAAGTTTTTGAAGCACTTCCGGATTTGATTGCCAAGTTCACAAAATCGAAAGAAGAGAAAAAGGAAAAAACCGAATAGCCATGGAGCATTGGAAAAAGAATTCTTTTTCCAATTTTCATAGCCGACCATTATTTACAGCGTAGGGAGGATACCAGATGAACCATTTGTTTCTGAAAAATATTCCGATGTTTTCTGAACTCAAAGATGACATTCTCGAGAAAATCATCGCATTGATGCAAAAACGCACTTACAGAAAAAATAACGTTATCCTGATGGAAGAGGACGCTGGCGATACGCTATTTTTCCTCAATAAGGGAAGCGTGAAAATAACCAGACTCAGCGATGACGGAAGAGAGGTTATTCTTTCAATTCTTGGCGACGGCGATTTCTTTGGCGAGATGTCGATATTCGACGGCGAGAGCCGGTCGGCAAACGTCATCGCACTCGAAGATACGGAAGTGTTCATTCTCAAACGCGGCGATTTTCTCGATTTGCTTGAAAAACATCCGAAAATCGCCATCAATTTACTTCAGGAACTTGCTCGTCGTCTCAGAAAGTCGGATCAGCAAATCGAAGGGCTTTCGCTGAGTGACGCGGAAAACCGGATTGCGATGAGCATCATCCGTCTTGCGGAAGACCTCGGCGTCATCAAAATGGGGCAGGTCGTCATCGAAAACTTACCGTATCAGCAAGACATCGCCAACATGGCCGGAACTTCCAGAGAAACGGTTTCGCGGATGCTAAATCTTCTCCAGAGAAAAGGTCTCATTCAGAAAAAAGGCCGCAAACTCATTATCACCAACTACGAGGATTTCCAGAAACAATTCGGTTAGAAGCGGTTTCCGGGTTAGTTCAGAAAAGCACGATCATTCTAATTTTACTGGATTTTGAGATACGCTTATCTGAATGGGTTTTAGGATAAGCCGTGATTTTTATCGTTGCGGTCTTTATATTTGTGGGCGATTTTGATAACGGGTACGAGATGAAAGGGATCCGGATTGTATTGAAAACGGGACGCCCGGATCACGAAACTGACTGACAAAATAATGAAATATATCCGTAAAGATTCTTCCGAAGATTCTACAGAAATGGGTTTTTTAGACCATCTTGAAGAACTTCGCTGGCGCTTGATTAAGATTCTAATTTCCGTTGTTATTTTCACGGTTGCCGGATTTTTTCTTTCCGATTTTATCCTCAATTTGCTCATTGAACCGTCTAAAAATTTAGATATGAACATTCAGGTTCTGAAAGTTCAGGGCTTGCTGATGCTGAAATTCTGGATTGCCTTTGCTGCAGGAGTTGTCTTCTCGATCCCGATTCTCGGCTACCAACTTTGGGCGTTTGTCGCGCCGGGTCTTTATCAAAAGGAAAAACACTGGGGACCTTGGTTGGTCGTTAGCATTACGGTGTTTTTTCTGTTGGGCGCTCTGTTTGCTTATTTGGTATTAGTACCGTTCGCACTGAAATTTCTCATCGGAGTCGGTGTTCCCGATGTCCAAAAAAATATCTCCATCGAGTTCTATGCAAAGTTCGTGGCGCAGTTGATCGTTGGAACCGGGCTGATTTTTCAAATGCCGGTAGTCTCATATATTCTCACAAAAATGGGACTCATAACGCCGCGTTTTTTACGCAGGTCCTGGCGTTATGCTTTTATGATCATTCTCATTGTGGCGGCGGCAATCACGCCACCCGATCCGTTCAGTATGATAATGATGACCATTCCGTTAGTGTTCTTGTACGAACTGAGCATTGTCGTTTCCCGATTTGCACTTCGTTCTTCAAAAAAAACAGAGGCAACGGAATAAAGTTGTGGTGAAACCGAACAAATGACAAACCGGACATTAAAACTATTATTCATGCCGATCGAAGCAGAAATGCGTCAGTTCGCGATTGAGTTCGAATCGGCACTGCGTTCTGACATTAATTTAATCGAACAAATGACACGATATATTATCAGTCAACGCAGTAAGCGATTGCGCCCCGCACTTTTATTTCTATCGGCAAGACTTTGCGGCGAACCGAACAGGATTTCCAACATTTCTGCGAGTATTGTCGAAATTCTACACACGGCAACTTTAATTCATGACGATGTTGTCGACGATTCTATAACGCGTCGAGGCGAACCGACTGTGAATGCAATCTGGAAAAACAAGGTGTCGGTGCTTTTAGGCGATTTCATGTTCAGTAAATCGCTGAGAAGTATGCTGAGTCTTCATAATTTCGAAGCGCTTGAACTGCTGAGCGAAACTTCAGAATTGCTCAGTTCGGGTGAAATCTTTCAAATTGAAAAAAGCCTGACGGATGGCATGGATGAAGTTTCTTATTATCGCATGATCTGGGCGAAAACCGCCTGCTTGTTTGCCACGTCCTGTAAGATCGGTGCCATTTCCGTAAACGCTACGAACGAACAGGTGGTGCGTCTATTCGAGTATGGTAAAAACCTCGGCATGGCGTTTCAGATCAAAGACGATCTCTTCGATTTCTCCGGTGAGGAACGGCGGGTCGGAAAGCCAGTCAGCAGGGACATTAAGGCCAATCTGATCACACTTCCTCTGATTTATACGTTGAATCAATTGTCGGAACCGGAAAGGATACTTCTCAAGAAAAATCTGAGGGAAAACCCTTCGCCAGATGAAATCCGGAATATTGGTGCGATCGTCAAGCGAAACGGCGGGTTGAAATATACTCAGGCGAAGATGCGTGAATATTCCGATTCGGCGCGTACAGCGCTGGATATATTCCCCGATTCGGATGTGAAAGAATCGCTTGTCGGACTGATCGATTTTAA
>JAQUKI010000028.1 GCA_028719225.1 Fidelibacterota bacterium
TCCGAGCGTATATCCGGAGCGATGCCAGACGACGGCTTTGGGTTCGGCGACCACCGAATATCCCATTAATTGTAAACGCCACTCGAGATCGATCTCTTCCATGTGCGCGAAAAATGTTTCGTCGAACAAACCGGCATCGATCAGCGCTTGCCTTCTTGCCAAAAATGCCGTTCCGGACGCCCAGAAAATTCGGTTTGCTCCGGAATCGTATTGTCCGTCGTCCGATTCGATCGTCTCGAACATTCGCCCTCGGGCAAACGGGAATCCGAACATGTCCATTTCGCCGCCGGCGGCTCCCGAATAATCGAACAAACGACGATTTTGGTATGAAAGCAGTTTCGGCTGAACGACAGCAATCTCCGACGACGACTGGATTTGCCGAAGCATAATTTCGATCCATCCCGTTTGATGGATCGTATCGTTGTTCAAAATCAAGACGAATTCCGCGGTCGCTTGACGGATTCCCGCGTTGCACCCGCCCGCGAAACCATGATTTTTATCGAGAGAAAGGATTTGAACTTCAGGAAATTCCCGGCGAACCATTTCCGCGCTGTTATCGGAGGAAGCGTTATCGACGAGAATAATTTCTAAAGGCGTATGGGTCGAGCGAATGAGCGACGTCAGACAATCCCGAAGGATTCCGACTCCGTTATAATGCGGAATGATGACGGAAACAATTGGTCTGGATGTTGTCAAGCGTTCTGAACTTGTCGCTTATCCTTTTTTACCGGTCTGGCCGGCAGATTTGGATGCTTTCTTCTTCGCTTCGTAGGTACTTTTCATCGCAGCGGCGCCTTGATCGTCCGGATGCGCTTTCAGCCAACCGTCCAGAACCCGGATAGCGCCGTTCATATTTCCCATTTCTTCATAAGCCTTGACGAGCAGACCGGCAATATCCGGACTATTTTTATTCTCGTTTTCGAGGGGTTCCAGAATTTCCAGCGCAGCCGTGTAATCCTTTAACGGTGAGATAAAAACGCTGGCATAACGGATTTTATCCTGTGTCGTCTGTTTGGGCATAGCCATCAGTTCGTTCAGGCGACGGATAAGTTCTTCTTTTCTTCCGCCTTCATAATAAAGCATTCCGAGCTGGAGATAGATTTCCTTATTGCCGATCGGCAGAACGTTTTCCGGCAATTTGGTTTCCATCGAATCCAGAATCGCGGCCAGTTCCGCTTTGTCTTTCGTCAATTGCGGCGAAACGTTGTCCCGACCGCTGACACTTTTTTGCATCATCCGGTCGCTGCTGTATAATTTTTCAACCGCCAATTGGAAGTATCCACTCCGGTAGTTCCCGACGAGTTTGACGATATTGTCGTCAAAATAGACGTTCGGATTGTTGAGGTTCCGGTAACGATAGACGTGGTTGAGATTGTGCTCTAATTTTTCGACACTGACCCGTTTGACCGCCTGCGGATGAATCCGGAACGCTAATCCTTCCATCTGAAGGAACGGATCCATGTTCAACTTATTATCCTGAGAAACGGTGACGGCATAATAAAAAGGTCTTTGCCATTTGTTCGCCTCGAGGAGTTGCATGATCATGATGTCCTGAACGCGCAAACCCTGTCCCATAATCGTCGGATCGAGTTCCCATTTCAGCGGCGGGAGCGAACTGTTCGGCGGCGGTGTCAATCTGACTTCGGTCTTCTTCCATGGAATGACGCCCAGATTGTCGATGTCGGCGTCTGTCATTCCGCCCAGCGAGAGTTTCGGTTCGATGTCGCGGAGTTGTTTGATATACCACGGTGTGTTGAGAAGGCTGAGATTGACGACTTTCACATCGCGCCGGATACCTTCGACTTCCTGAAGATACCAAAGCGGAAAAGTGTCGTTGTCGCCGTTGGTAAATATGACGCCGTCCTTTTCGCATGTCTGGAGAATATTGTATGAATAATCCCACGCAACGAAATTTCCTTTCCGGGAATGTTCATGGTAATTGGCACGCAGAATATTGAGCGGTAGTACCAGAATCAGAAGAGCCGCACATGCATATGTCAACGGTTTCCGGAGCTTTTCGTTTTTCAGGTTCGATAGATGGCTGATCAGCGCCGATGCGCCGATGCCGATCCAGATTGCAAACGCGAAGAACGAGCCGACGTAAGAATAATCACGCTCTCTCGGTTGCGGATCGTCTTGATTCAAATAGAGAACGATCATCAAGCCTGTAAATAGAAATAATGCCAGCACTGACAGCGCCTTGTTTCTATCCTTCCCGAAGTGGATCATCAACCCGTAAATCCCGATGAGGAACGGGAACGGCAGGAAAAATTGCCATGGATTAACTTTATCGATGGATCTGCCGATGAACTGCCAGTTGAAATAGCGAACGTACATATAATTGATCTGGTAATTCCAGAAGTAATTCCAGGTTGCCTTACTTTGAGAAACGCCGGGCTTTTTATATTTATATTCGGCTTCCGGTTTCCATTTCGCCCGGTCGAAAATATCGGTAAACGACCGTTCGCCGTATTGTTCGCGTTCCAGATAAGCGACTGCCTGATGTGTCGTTTCGGGATCGTTCTCGTCAATTCGCGGATCTTGAGCGCTTCGGATGAAGATCGTCATGTAGGACGAATATCCGATAATGATCAATACCAGGCACATGAGTCCGAGAGATAACAGATTATGCTTTTTCACGATCGCCCAAACCGTAACGCCGAAGACGGCAAAGATCGCCAGCGCCAAGACAACCAGGCCGTATTTGTCCGCGATGGTCGGTAAGCCGCGAATGACGCCGCCGTTGATAACCAGAAAGACGGCAGATGCCGAAAAAGCCATTAGTACATTCTGCGCATGTTCTCTCAGGCGCGGCTTGATCGACTTTCGGTACAGCGGGATATAGATGCCGAGAAATGCCGCAAAGGTCAACAAGGCTTGTATGGTAAACGATACTTTAAGATTCAGGAAAAATAGGAATATCAACCCGGCGGCCGCAACTCCGATGAGCAGGTCGGCGACCAACCACCAGATCGAAGAAATTTTCGTTCTTTTAAAATAAATGATCAACGCGATGAAGAAAATCGCCAGCAGGTTCAACAGGTGAATTCCCGTCGCCAAGCCCATGATATACGCGATGATGAGCAGGTAGCGTTCGTGTCCCGGCTGGTCGGATTTTTCCTCCCAGACAAGTGTCAGCCAGACGACAATCGCAGTTAAAAATGTGGAAAACGCATAGACTTCCGCTTCGACGGCATTGAACCAATGGCTGTCGGAATAGGCGAATGTCATTGCGCCGACGAAAGCTCCGGCATAAACGGCCATTTTATGAAGCGGCTGGTGGGGATTTCCCCAGCTTTTTAACAACTGAATGATGATGAGAAAGAGAAACATAACGGCGAAAGCGCTGACGATCGGCGACATCAAATTCACACGAAAAGCAATATCGGAACTCGTTGGTATCATCGAAAAGAACCGTCCGATGAGCAGATAGAGCGGACTGCCCGGAGGATGCGGAACGGCAAGCGTGAACGATGTTGCGATAAATTCGCCGCAATCCCAGAAGGAAACTGTTGGCGACATCGTATCAAAATAGACGATAAAGCTGAGCAGAAATGTCAGAATCGTGAGAATCGTCTTTTCCTTGTTTTCTTTAAAATAACTCATGTTTTTCCTTTGACTTTCCAAACACCTTCCGTTCACGTCTCAGACGGAGATTCGGGCTTATTTTTTTCTGTTTTTAATTTTTCTTCAACAAAATTCATCTTCAATTCGGACAGTGAACGTTCCAGTATCTGTGTTTCGACATTGGTCAGGTTGCCGTGTGTTTTCTCTTTCAACATTTCGATCATGTCGATCGTAAAAGAGGCTTCATCCAGATTGACCTCGATTTTTGCAGTCGCCGGATTCTGCCGTTTACCCAGATAAATCCAGCCACTCGCGACCAACGATTGGAGCAAGCCCGCAAAGAGCATCTGGTTCTTATCCATTTTTTCGTTCGCCATCTCGTACCTTATAGAATGTTGACAAAATCCATATATTCGGAATAATTGGTCAGCAGGTGATTCCTCACCCGTATATTTTCCTGCTTTCTGAGATGCGGATCGGATTTCAGCAGGTCGAATGCTTCGCTCCGCGCCACTTTCAGCAGTTCTTTATCAGTTATCAAATCGGCAATTTTCATTTTAAGAAACCCGTGCTGGCGCGCGCCATAGAACTCACCGGGCCCGCGTAATTTAAGGTCTTCCTCAGATATTTCAAAGCCATCGGTCGTCGAGAGAATTGTCTGCAGGCGGCGCTGTGAAATCTCCGTCCGTTTACGTTCTACAAGAATGCAAATGCCATCCGTTTTCCCCCGGCCGATTCTTCCGCGCAGTTGATGGATTTGCGTCAGTCCGAATCGTTCTGCATTTTCAATGAGCATCACCGTCGCTTTCGGATTGTCCATTCCGACTTCAATCACGGTTGTACTCACCAGAATGTTCACGGTTCCGGCGATGAATTGCCGCATGATGTCGTCCTTTTCCGCCGGAGACATTCCGCCGTGCAACAAAGCAAGTTTAAATTCGGAAAAAACGCTTCTTTGCAAATATTCAAATCCCTGCGTCGCGGCTTTCAGATCGATCTTTTCCGATTCCTCGATGAGCGGATAAACGATGTATGCCTGAAATCTTTTTTTTACCTGCTCGCGAATAAGATTATAAGCCTCGGCAATGCGGTCTTCATTGACGAGTTTCGTCACGATCTTTCCCTTTTGAGACGGCATTTCGTCCAGAATGGAAACATCCATGTCGCCATATAATGTCATGCTCAGCGTTCGCGGGATCGGCGTCGCCGTCATTACTAAAACGTCCGGATTTAAACCTTTGCCGATCAGCGTTCCTCTTTGTAGAACGCCGAACCGGTGCTGTTCATCGATGATGACAAGTGATAGGTTTTTGAATTCGACGCCTTCCTGAATCAGCGCGTGCGTCCCGACGACAAGTTGTGCCTTTCCGGATTGAATGGATTGCAGAATTTCGTCCCGTTCGGTCTTTTTCTGACCACCGATCAGCACGGAAATTTCGATTCCGACCAAATCTGCGAAGACCTTCAGATTTCGGTAATGTTGTTCGGCAAGAATTTCCGTCGGCGCCATAAACGCCACCTGAAAACCGTTGCCGATCGCAATGCTGGCGCAAAGCAATGCGACGATCGTCTTACCGGAACCGACATCGCCCTGAAGCAGGCGATTCATGACTTCGGACGATTTCATGTCGTCCCAGATTTCGTGAACGACACGCTTCTGCGCGATGGTCAACGCGAATGGGATTTTTTCATAAACCTGCTTGATCAGCGAACCGGCGTTTGGATATTGAAACGTCTTTCGACTCGCCTTGATTCCCGCTTTTTTCACGCCGAGCATCAACTCGAGATAAAATAACTCCTCAAATTTGAAACGAACCTGCGATTTTTCAAGGATTTCAAGCGTTTCCGGAAAATGGATTTGCCGAAATCCTTCGTTGATGCTCAGGAGTTTGAGACGCGATATTGTTTGAAACGGCAGAATTTCGTCGAACGCCCACTCAAATTTATCTACGATCGGACGTAAAAGCCGCCGGAATCCGCGACTATCCAGCGCGACTTTTTTCAGTTCTGCCGTTGTCGGATAAAGCGGAATGATGCGCGCCGTGTGTAACGTCGAATCCCATTCGGCGGTTTCCAGCCGGTCATAATCCGGATGAACGAAACGCGGACCGTTGAAAAACTCCACGCGACTATGCATCGCCACCAGATCGCCGGCCTTAAAAACGTTCTGAATATATTTCACGCCGTTGAACCAGATGCATGACATCAGGCCGGAATCGTCTTTGATAAAAATCTCGTAAAAACTGCGCCGTGCGGTTCTTACCAATCTCTGCGTCGTCACCTCGCCAACAATCGTCGCCTGCTCGCCGACTTTCAGCCGGCTGATCTTCGTGATCGTGCTTCGGTCTAAATAGCGACGCGGAAAATAGTAAATGAGATCGGTAAACGTGCGAATACCAATCTCCGCCAGCGCTTCCGCCCGTTTCGGGCCGACGCCTTTGACATACGTGACCGGCGTATCGGGTTTGATGGAAGGTTTTGAAACACTCGTTACCGGCAAATTTGGCTCCCGATCGGCTACCAGCTTCTTTGGAAAGTATAATTGACGGTCACAGTTTTTTCAGCGGGAACAATCACCGGAAAAACCAACCAAAGATTGCTTTTTTTCTGATAAGAATGCGAGGATTTTTTTACGAACCAATTGTTATTGTGAAACTCAAATATTTCTACCTCAATCTGTTCTGTCCGCTTGTTCGTAATCTCGATTTTAACTGAAACCACCTCTGATTGCTCTCCGATTTTCTGGCGATCAACCACGATTTTCTTGCCCTTAACATCGAAAGCCTTGCCGACGGTCAAGTCGAGCGTATCATCTTTCGCAGTGTGTTTGATGCGATCCTCGCCAACGAGTTGAAGCGTATTGTCCACATCTTTTTTAAAGATGCGGAAGACGCCTTCGGGAAGCGGAATACCGAGATGATTATCCGCCGAGTTGACCAGTTTAAGATGGACTTCCAGCGGCGATTCTATTTCACTCTGTGCGGAATTTTTAAAGAGATAAAATTTTTTCGCACTCGCCATCACTTCATCGAACATCGCGATCTGTTTGATCTCCCGATCCTTGATTGTTACCGGTCGCTGGAGTTCGTAAAGATGGTAGTCGAACAACCCGCGTTCATCGAAAGGCGCTGAAACAGTGACCGCTTGGCCTTCAAAGCTATTTTTAGATCTCGACGATAGTGCTGCTGATTTTATGCGGTTAATATTTCCGGCAACGAGTTTCATTCTGGCGTTCTCGTAGGTTGCGCCGGACTGATTATCGAGCGATACCCATGAATTGAGCGTGAAATCCCGATCATTTTTCTCCAGAACCATCAGATATTCTGCGTGCCAGCTCATTCCGGAAGTCAAATAACTGATCTCTGACTCGACCTGAGCGCCGATCTTTGATGATAATAGCCACTGAAGGGTCGGCTTCAGAATCAGGCCGGACGGAAGGGACGGGAAATCGTAATCGGCGATGTTTTCGGTCGAAGCGATTTTGATACCGCCATTTTGAACCTGTAAGACGAGATTTCCGCCATCGTACTGGAGCAATTTTCCGGCGGTTTGTTCACCGGATTTGGTTTTATATGTGATCGATTCACCGATATATTTTTCGAAAATTTTATCCGAGTTGACCAAATCGAACAAGAAATTCTGTTCCAGAACTTCGATGGCGTCGGCTTTACCGGGAAAGGTAATGCGCACCGAGGTCGGATCGACGCAGGCCGGAATTCCTTCGACTCGAACTTCTGATTCGCCTTTTGTTATATCGATTGAACGGGTCTGGAGAACGAGTCCCAGATTGTCATTGTAAACGGTCACCTGCGTGGATTTTACAGGCGACGCGGCGAAAATCGTCGTTGCAAAACCGAATACGACCAGCAAAAAAACGGAAGTTCGCATCAGATTTTTCATACGTTCCTCCCCTGATGAATGTTGAATGAGTAAAAAGTCCGGCCGCCAGTCAATCGCTCAACGCGGCGAGACCCGCTTTCAATTTGACCAATTGCTCTTTATTGAACGTTTCCTTTTCGCGCTCTTTGACAACGACTTCCTTCGGCGCCTTGGCAATGAAAGAAGGATTCGAAAGTTTGGAATAACTGGCTTTCAATTGTCCTTCCAGCCGCGCGATTTCCTTCTCCAGCCGCGCTTTTTCACCGGAAATGTCGATAGTATTTAAAGTCAAATAAGACATTGTACTTCCGGTAGATACAGAACATGATTGTGGTGGTACAAATCCGTCATCAATGAAAATAATATCACCAATATTAGCAAGATTTTTTATATAGATACTTGATTCCTTATCTTTATATGCGCTAACAGTTTTTGTACCATTATCAATAACGTACTGTGTATGACGAGATGAAGGTTGCATCTTTCTTTCACTACGACTTGATCTAGTTGGAATGACAATATTTTTCACTTCATTAAAGATCTCCTCGGTTTTTTCCACTTTGACTAACGTTTTTGCTTTCGGCCAGGACGAAATGATGATATCCGGCTCATCGTCACTTTTAATCTTCTGATAAATCTCTTCCGTAATGAACGGCGCGTACGGATGCAGGAGTTTCAGAAAATTTTTCAAAACATAAACAGCGACGGCCAGCGCAATGCGTTTCTCTTCCGGAGATTTTTTATAGAGCCTGTCTTTGATGAGTTCGATGTACCAATCGCAGAAATCGCTCCAGACGAAATCATAGATATTTCGCGCAACTTCGTCGAACCGGTACTTTTTCAGATTCTTGTCCACACTGCGAATCGTATGATTGAGACGATTCAGAATCCACTTGTCGGCGAGTTCCAGATTCAGACGATTCGGTTCGAACGGTTCGTTCAGGATTGTTTCATCGTCGAGATTCATGAGAATGAAACGCGAGGCGTTCCAAATCTTGTTCATGAAGTTCCGCCCGACTTCGAGCCGTTCTTCGGAAAACAAAATGTCCTGTCCCTGCGGCGCGATCAGCATGACGCCAAATCTCAGCGCGTCGGCGCCGAAACGATTCACAAGATCGATCGGATCGGGCGAATTACCCAACGATTTGCTCATTTTCCTGCCCTGAATATCACGGATGATGCCGGTAAAATAGACGTCCTTAAACGGAATTTCACCCCGGAATTCGAGGCTCGCCATGATCATTCGCGCCACCCAGAAGAAAATAATGTCCGGTGCGGTCACGAGATCGTTGGTCGGAAAAAACGCTTTCAGATCGCGTGTTTCTTCCGGCCAGCCCATCGTCGAAAACGGCCAGAGCCACGAACTGAACCATGTGTCGAGCACGTCGGTATCCTGCCGGACTTTTCCACCGCATTTCGGGCATTTCGCCGGATCTTCGGTCAGCGCGTCCATCCAGCCGCAGGCGTCGCAATAAAAGACCGGGATGCGATGTCCCCACCAGAGTTGGCGTGAAATGCACCAATCCCGGACATTGCTCATCCAGTGTGAATAGGTTTTATACCAGCGTTCCGGGTGAAATTGAACTTTTCGTTCTTCCACGACTTTTAGAGCCGGTTCGGCGAGCGGCGCCATTTTAACAAACCATTGCTCGGAAAGATACGGTTCGATCATGACGCCTGCGCGTTCGGAATATCCGACGCTGTGCATATAGTTTTCGACTTTCTGGAGTAAATCCAGCCGCTCCATTTCCGCAATGACAAGATTTCTTGCTTCGAAGCGATCTTTGCCGACCACGAGTTCACCCGCGGCTTCGTTCATCGTCGCATCGGGATTCATCACGTTGATCTGCGCCAAACCATGACGAACACCGATCTCAAAATCGTTCGGATCGTGCGCGGGAGTCACTTTCACTGCGCCGGTTCCAAAGGCCGGATCGACAAAATCGTCCGCTATGATCGGAATGGCGCGATTTTGAATCGGAAGAACGACGTTTTTCCCGACGAGATTTGCATAACGTTTGTCTTTGGGATTCACAGCAACAGCGGTGTCGCCGAGCATCGTTTCCGGGCGTGTCGTTGCCACGATGATGAAGCCGGATTTGTCCTCGAGCGGATATTTGAAATACCAGAGATGTCCCTCCGTTTCCTTGTGGATCACCTCTTCGTCGGAAAGCGCTGTCCGCGACGCCGGGCACCAGTTGATGATGCGTCGTCCGCGGTAGATCAATCCTTTCTGATAAAGATGGACAAATACATTCCGGACCGCATGTGAAAGTCCTTCGTCGAACGTAAAGCGCTCGCGTTCCCAGTCCAACGAACAACCGATTTTCTTCAGCTGGTTGATGATGATCGATTTGTGTTTCAGCGCCCAATCCCAGACGATCTTGACAAATTCCTCGCGGCCGTAATCGAAGCGGGTCTTTCCGCTTTTTTTCAGGTTTTTCTCGACGACGTTTTGCGTGGCGATTCCCGCGTGATCGGTGCCTGGCAACCAGAGCGTTTCAAATCCCTGCATCCGCGCATGACGCACCAAAATGTCTTGAAGCGTATTGTTCAAAACGTGTCCCATCGTCAGGATTCCCGTCACATTTGGCGGCGGAATGACGACGACATACGGCGGTTTATCGCTTCCGGGATTCGCGTGAAAATATTTTTTTTCTATCCAGTAATCGTACCAACGCGATTCGACGTCGGACGGATTGTACGTTTTTTCCAAAGGTGCGATCAAGATTTCCTCTTTTAACTTTCGATCATTAAACTAAATGCGGTTGTGAGTTTCAAAACGTTCTGGTTCGCTTGTTTGAGACGGCGACTCAAAACGCGGGCGATGTTTTGCATGACCTGAAAACCGATCTCGGGCTTCGCATGGCAGATTGCGAAGAAGTCTTCGCTGGCGATTCTTCCAAGGATGCAAACGGAAAGCGCTTTAACGGTTGCGGTTCGGCGATCGTCTGCGCTGAACAAACTCATTTCGCCGAAAAACGGATGCTGTTCGCTGGAGAGCGCAAGAATACTTTTTTCGCGCGTGTCAAGTTGTACCGCGCTGGTTTTCAGCGTTAGCGCCTGAGAAATCTCGACTTTCCCGTCAAGGAGAAGCAGGATCGAATGGCCGGGAGTTCCTTCCTGTAAAATCAGGTCGCCGCTCTTGAACTCAATCATTTTAATCACAGCGCAAAAATGCTGAACCTGCGCTTCGGTCAGTCCGCCGAAAATTTCAAAATGCAAAAGTGTCTTTGCGTCAATTTGATTACAATTTTTCTTCATTATTGGATGACTATGGCTTTTTCGTTTTCCTGAATTACATATTCGTCGTCGGGATTGAGATTCACGACGACTTTGTTTTCTTCGCCCAGCGTCTTGCCCGCCTCCTTCAGTTTCTTCTCGATGAAAGCGTCCAGATGCGATGTATCGGCTGAGAGAAAATCCGACAAACCGATCGATTCCACCTGCGCGAGAAGTCCAATGACCAAGACATGATGCTGACTGCGAAAATATTCGGACACTTCCCGAAATTTTTTCCCATGAAATTTCACCGGAATTGGCATCGTCACGATCATATTTTTGCTCGTCGGACTGAGTATTCGCCCTAAAATATTGGTCAGTCCCGGTTCAAGGATATTACTGGCAACGATGAAATCCGCATACTGATCGCTGATGATCACGTCGTCGGCGCGGGCACGTTTGACATGTGCCTCATTTTCACGGTTCATAATAAAAGCGATGATCTTGAGTTTGGACGATATGGATCTGATCGTCAGCGTCGCAAGAACCGTCTGTTCATCGGCGTCCGCCGGCGATAGTTGAGCGAGATTCGGCAGTAAAATGGCGATCTTGGCGGCTTTGATATTCGCGCGTTCCAGCGTTGCCGCTCGCGTGTAATCGCCGCGAACGAACTTGACGGAATATTTGCGGAATTTGTCCAGAACGGCATTGACGCGATCTTCCGGAAGTTCATTGACCAAAATCACCTTCGGAATTTTACTTCCCGAAAGCGCTATGAAGGTATCGACGATCGATTCCGCGCGGTTATTCCAACCGCAAATGACGATGTGGTTTTCATATTTGATTGATTCCAAGCCTTGGTCCTCCCTGATTTTCTTTGAGACAAAAATTGAAGAGATCGTCGCCGTAATTAGCGATAATAACGATATTCCGGAAAACATCACAAAGATAGCGATCAATCGCCCGCCAAGAGTTTTGGGGGCAATATCGCCGTATCCGACGGTAAAAACCGTCACGAATGCCCACCAAACCGAATCGAAAAGATTACCATATTGATCAGAATTTCGATCTGATTCAAAATAGAACACACCGGATGCGGCAACCAATATCAAAATACTGAAGACAAACACAACCCGGAAAGTCGTGGACGAGAGTATTGACTTGATAAAGTCAGATATGTTCAAATTCATTCAAATCCTGTTCATAATTACTATCGCGTAGAAATATTAATCAAATTACACTATAAAGTCAACGACGGCGATAGATGGGAGTATTTATAAAATATTCAGACAATCCCGGCAGTTTTCTTCGATTTTCTTATAAAATTTCGCCACATGGATACCGTCCACCAGTGCATGATGTACCTGAACCGAAAGCGGCAGCAGAATTTGCTCGCCGTTCCGAAAATATTTTCCCCATGCAACGCGCGGCACGGAATCTGTCGGGTGCATGTGGATCGGATGAGAAACACTGGTAAACGAAAGCCACGGAATCGACGTGACATAGATCCGGTCGTCGCATCCGGGTTCATCGCCGATGATCGGGGTGTTTTTTACGGATAACGTTGCGGCTTCGACATTTTGAAAGAAACGACTTGCATCCGGATCATAGTCCGCCGAACAAAAACTGAAGACATCCGTTTCCGCCATCACGGTAAAAGAAGGATGAACGATTTCATGTTCGACGACCGAATCACCACGAATCCGATAACGGAATTCCTGAATTTCATTCGCTGTCCGCATGACGATATAAAGAATTGCGTGAAAAACAGATAAATGCTTTTCCTTCGCGACTTGAATCAACCGGGAAATATCGACATTGGCGGTGAGACAATAATGCGGATAATCGAGGTTGCGAAAGTACTCGAAATGCTTGCGTCTCGCCCATTGGGAAAGGTCGATTGTCTTCATCTCCCGTTCATTCTCCGATCCAGCTGACGATATATTCGGCGTCTCTCTCGAAAAGATTTTCAAGTTGGCGGTTTTCCCATTTGCCGCGCAGTTTGATTTCCTGAGCCACAGTCTCAAAATGAAACATCGCGATTCCCAGATCGACTTTTTGAAGATCGATCTGGCGTTCGGGTTTGATATATCCCGGCGTCCGCTTGAGATAAAAATGGTAATGCGGCTGACCCGTTTCTTTGATGACGCGCCATGGCTGTTTGTTCGATGCTGACGGCGCCCAACGAACCATTTCCAGCGGAAGCGAATACTTTTCGGCAACCTCTTCATCCAGCGATTTATGAATATTACCGTCGAAGAATAACTCTTTCCATCCTTTTCGACTTCTCGAACCGGCGCCAAATCGAATAATCTTTTCTCTCAGTGTGCGGTCGGAATCCGTATAGCCGACCGGCGTTATGGCGGGAATCATCTGCGAATCCGGTAAGTTCAGCGCCTTTGCAAACTCGCCGCGATTAAGCGTTCCGCCTAACCAACAGGTGCCTAGATTCAGATCGGTCAGAAAGAGAACGATTCGTTCCATCAGATAACCGAAATCGACATATCCCGGATCAGTCACCGAAATCGTGCCAACAACGAAAGTTTGTGCGCCCCTTATTAAACCATACGTGCCAAGTTTGATTTTCTCATCCTCGGATGTTTTTTCTATTAGATAAAAATGCGGTTCAGTCCCAAATATTCCTTTCGGCGACTGCGCAAGAAAATGCTCGATTTTTCCACGAACTTCCGGTTCGAGCGGTCGCTCTGAATAATTCCGCCACGAACTCCGCGCTTTGATCAGATCGACCGATGATTGTTGAAAAATCATAGACGTCCTCTCATCTTATTTTGGTTTTACAGACATATCTCGCTACCCGAAAACCAATTTAAGTGGAAAGTCTTTATGAAACAATACCCAGTAATTTTCAGGCCCGGGAAATGTCAGGCATAACTGTGTAGACCGCTAAAAATGAATGTCACACCGAGATAAGTGAAAATTACCGAAAGTAAGACCAGAATCACGAGGACGGCTTTTCGGGTGACGGTCGGTTTATCAAGATGAAAATAGAATGCCATAATAAAAATGTTGATAAGCGCCCACGTCTCTTTCGGATCCCATGCCCAGTAATTTCCCCAACTTCTGTACGCCCAAATTCCGCCGGTCACCAACCCGATATTCAGGAATAAAAAGGCAATTTTAATTTCAGTGTCCATCCGATTCACCAGTGAGAGATCATCTCGTTCGGGATTTTTCCATCGGTGAACCAGCAGAGTCGCCGCATAGATAAATCCCAAAATCAATGCCATGTATCCAAAAAAATACGACGGCACATGAATGTACATCCATGCACTGTTGAGTGCGGGCATGAGCGGTTTCGGCATCTTGTATGAAGTCGGCATAACCAGCGCTGTGAGTAAAAAAAGGTAAATAATTGCCAGAATTAACCATCGAAGGTTTTTCGGAAATTGTCGCTTCCAAAACACTAATCTCAGCGCCAGAAGAAACGATAAAAGCAGGAACGTTTCGTACAGATTTGTAAACGGCGGATGTAGTACGGCAACCGACCGTATAATCATCGCAATCAAGTGAAGAACGATTGCCACCGCCATCACGGACAAAAAGATTTTTTCCGAAGATTTTTTGAAGAAACAAAGAACCGCTGCAATGAAATAAAATGAAAGACTCAATATTAGAATAGGCGTTTCCATTTCAACCTCGCCTTTCTACCGGTCGTTGTCGAAATGCCAAAACCAGTGAAAAAATGTACAGTAAGCCGAGAACCGACAGCCATTTGACGCCAACCGGTTGAACGACTTCGATAACGCTGATAAATCGGATGCCCTGAGGAATAATCCTGACTGTTTTTCCGCCTGCCGGAAATGGTTGATCCAGCGGAGGACGAAATTCTTCATCACCGATCGACATGATGAATTTCTCCGTATGATCGTCAAATGCGACCACCGAAACCGGCATACCATCCACGTTAAACGTGTCACCGAAAGCGGTTTCAAAAGATTTATCATTGATCTCCACGCGAAAATAAAATACGCGATCATATGAATTCTGATATAGATGAAATTTACCAACGCTTACCGGACGATTGACCGCCAGATCGACCGGTTCGATCTGGTTGATCACCAGATGACTGATGTAATTTTTAGGAGCCGAAGTACCCGCATGAGTTGGAATTTCAAATCGCTCCAGTCGAACCGTTGCATCGTCTTTTTCAGGCAACCGATCCACGAATGATGATAATAAAACTTCTTTGCCCTCGGCAATCGGCAGGAAAAATCGCACCTCCAGATTTTTATTGAGAAAGACGACTCCGAAAATCAGCGCCAAAAGTAGATGAAGCGCTTTTTGAGTAGTCGTTCGAACGATGTTGAAAATCACGGCTAAAACAAGTAAAACCGTCAAAAACAGCCACAAAATTCCATTCAATCCGGAGTTGTAAAACCGGTCCAAACTCATCCACCTGACGATGAGATTCGGAGAAGAATAACCCGATGATAATTCTGACTGCTGAGGGAAAAACGTGCTGGCGGCAAGCAGAAGGATCAGAACAAGCGCGATGATCTGGAAAATTCGCAGTACAATCAGATTCAGTTTCGTTCGATTACCACTCATTCCGTCAACCTGAAATCAATATACAAAATTTCCACACGCCCATTTTTATTGGTGTCATTTTACAATCGTTATCAACCGGCTGTAACATTTCACCGGCGTTTCCAGTGTGATGGAATAAACGCCCGACGCCAGATTTCCCGCATCTATCTGCTGACGATAATTTCCCGGAATCATGTTGGCATCCAAGAGAGAAGAGACCTTTTGCCCAAGCAAGTTGTAAATCGATACTCTTACTCGCCCGAATTCCGGAATGGCAAACGACACAAAAGATTGTCCGTTGAACGGATTCGGGTAGACACCAAGTTTATATCGATCCGGCGTGGTCGGGAGATTTCTCCTGACAACTCCGTTCGATCTTTCTTTTAGTGCGGCAATCCGGCGGAAAGATTCTTCGATGCGGGCGCTGTCGATCACGCCATCCTGAATTTGTTCAATGATTATATTGGAAACGACCCCGGTAAGCGATTGGTCTTCATAAAGATTCGTCTTAAAAAGCAAAATATCCATCCCGGCGTTGACAGCCAGCGTGACAGTTTCCTTGAGTGAAAAAGTATCTGTGATCGCCCGCATGAATAGTTCATCACTGATCACCACGCCGTTATATCCCAGCGAATCTCGTAAAAGTCCGGTGATCGTGTTGTTTGATAACGACGCCGGATAAGCCGAATCTATCTGCGAATTGAACAAATGACCGACCATGATAATGTCATTGAATCCCTGAGAAAAGAGTGTCTGATATGGAACGAGTTCCGAATCTGTCCACGTCTCACTGATATCCGTAAATCCCAGATGCGAGTCGCCAACAGCGCTTCCGTGACCCGGAAAATGTTTCAGCGCTGTAAAAATGTCACGTTGATGAAATTCATCGATAAACCACGAAGCGTGGTTGGCAACCGTCATCGGATCAGAAGAAAAACTGCGTTCTAAGGCTCCAATCGCCGGACTTTGCGGATTGACGTTGACGTCCACAACCGGCGCGAGATTGACGTTGATCCCACATGTTGAAAGCCAACCAGCCATTCTTGTGGCTGTCTGGCGCGTGGAATCTTCTGAATTATAAGTGGTTCCCAATTTAAATGCCGACGGTGTCGATGAAAAGCCGTTATATTGTCCAAGTCGCGCGACTCGTCCGCCTTCCTGATCGATCGCTATCAATGGCGACGTCTCAGCCAGATCCTTAATACTTTCCGTTAAGTCCCTTATTTGCGTCGGATTTTGACAATTATAACCGAAAAAAAGTACTCCGCCCAAATTCCGCATGCTTAAATCATAAGCAAGCGAATCGGTTACTGTCGTTCCGGTAAAACCGACCATCACCATCTGCCCGATTTTTTTACGGAACGTCGATTCTCCGACAACGATATTAAAGATGCAAAGCGGAAGTAAAAAGACGCAAACTACTCGTATCAATTGATTTTTCATTAAATCCTTTTAAATGATAGAGGCGATTCATCTACTTATTTTAGAGAATATCGCCCGCGCAGATGCCCGTATGTTTCGCATCCCGGACTGCAATTTTTCCATTCACAATGACATGCAAGATTCCCGTTGGAAATTGGTGCGGATTCTCAAACGATGCGTTATCGATGACGGTTATCGGATCGAAAACGACGAGGTCGGCGAAGTTGCCGGTCTGAATGGAACCGCGTCGCTTCAAACCGACTTTCTTTGCCGGCATCGAAGTCATACGCTGAACGATTTCCGGCAGACTTGCAACTTTTTCATCGCGACAATATTTTCCCAAAACACGCGGGAAAGTGCCGTAGAAACGCGGATGCGGTTTACCTTCGCCGAGTTTGCCGGTCGGAGCGACGGCGTTCCCATCGGAACCAATTGAACAAATCGACGATGCGAGCACTTTTTTCAAATTATCCTCATCCATGGCAAAACCGATCACGCCAACCCGGTTTTCTTCCGCAATCAGCAGATCGTGGATGAAATCGAACGCCGGTAAACAGTTTTCCTGAGCGCAGGACTGTATCGATCGGCCTTCCCATTTTTTGTTCTCGGGCGTAAAACAGTCCGCAATCACAACGCGATCCCAACTGCCAATGCGTTTAGCGCGGCTCTCGGAATATTCGCGGATTTTGGGTAATTGCGATTTGTCCTGAAGACGTGCGAGAACCTCTCTTGTATTTCCCTGGCGCGCCCAAAGTGGTAAAAATTGGGTCAATCCCGTACTCCACGCGATATACGGATAACGGTCGATCTGAACCGGTAAACCGGATTCGGCGGCAGAATGAACCGTATCCAAAAGTCTGTCCATTTTGTGCCAGTTTGCCTGATTGCAGGTTTTAAAATGTGAAATTTGAAGCGAAACCTGAGCAGACTGGCAAATTTTCAACGACTCAGCGACGGCGGCTTCAATCGTGTCGTCTTCATTCCGCATATGCGTCGCATAAACGCCGTTCTTCCCGGCAACGACTTTACATAGTTCGATGAGTTCATCGGTTTTAGCATAACTGCCAGGCGCATATTCCAAGCCGGTTGATAACCCCAGACTTCCCTGTTCCATCGATTTGATGAGTACTTTTTGCATTATCTGTAGTTGATCGGGCGATGGCGGAACATCGTTTTTTCCAACAACAAATGCGCGAAGGCTACCGTGTCCCGTATAAGTCGCGTAATTCATCGCCGGGTTCGCATGTTTCAACGCCCGGTAAAATCCCGAAAGATCGTGCCACCTCAAGTCCAGTCCATACTTTTCTTTGACCTTTTCAAAATATTCGTCCTGATCTTCCAGTGTCAGTGGAAAAGGTGAATCGCCGCAATTACCGGAAATTTCTGTCGTGACTCCCTGGTGAATCTTACTTTCTGCGCGCGGATTGACTAACAATTCGATATCGGTGTGCGAGTGAATATCGATAAAACCGGGAGAGATAATCATTCCCGCGACGTCGATGATTTGGTCGGCTTCGATACCGGATAAATCTCCCAGAGCGAGAATTTTCCCATCCCGAATTCCTATATCCAGGCGACGAGCGGGCGTTCCAAGTCCATCCAAAACCAGTCCATTCCGGATCATCAGATCAAACCGGTTTCTGACAGAACAACCGATGAACGCGCCCAGACCGGCGAGCG
>JAQUKI010000029.1 GCA_028719225.1 Fidelibacterota bacterium
ATCATTCCCGGTTGATAGTCAGTACTACCGTGGATAACGCCGGCGATTCGGGGAGCTCCGTTGATAGTTGTTCCAATCCACTGTCCGGCAGCATAGATTGGGGAAATGCCGGAAACTTGCGGCCATTCAAGTCCCCAGTCACCAATGATATTATCGTAGAACCAAGTGCCGTTATTACGCATGATGCCGTTCATGCGATTACAATTCATCCATATATCATTCAAGGCTGTCGTTTTGGCAATCGGGCTTCGTTTATTGAAGGATTCAGCGCCGAAAGCCATGATTCCCGTCATTAGAATAACGATCAGCAACCATGATAATTTTTTCATAAAAATACCTCCAAAAATTCGATAGAATTTCGTCCGGCTCATCTTATAATTCCACCTGAACGCCGAGCCGGATTTGACGAGGCGATCCATAATAATTATAATCCATTTCGCGCATCTTGAACATCGCTTTACCGGTTTCATCCAGTTCGTTCCATGCAGCCTGTCCGGTCGGTGTTCCCAAGAATCCGCACTGATCCGGTAATCCGGTCGTTAACCACACATCCTGAACGTTCGGGCTGTTAAGTAAATTGGTAATCCAGGCATAAACGACGATCTTGGATTGTCCTATATAGAATTTCCGGTCTATTTTTAAATCGACACGGAAACACCACGGTGTAGTTTCTGCTCCAATGGCGCTAACAGGTTCCGTAGAGAGTCGCGTATTGTCATATCTGCCGTTGAACGGATAAGAATTGACAATTTTCTGTCTTGTATACGGATTTCCGGAATTGAATGAGAAAAATACATTCACACCCGAATTGCGTACCCAAATCGGAGCATCGTTCTGTAGGCGATAATCAACATTCAGACCACCGCTATGTCTCTGCTCGAAATCCAATGGTTGCGTAAACTTCGGATAATTGCCACGTACTCCATCCAACCAGGCAATATTATAATTGTCGAGTGAGGCGGAACCGGTTCCTTCTGCAAATTGCAATTCATAGTTAAAATTTAAAGTGAGGTTTTTGGTACGTCTCAAATTGAAGATAAAGTCGAGTCCTTTGATCGTTCCAAAATCTCCGTTTTCCGGCAATGCCAGCGAACCAATGTCCGTCACATATGAAACCAGCTGGATATTGTCCTCTGTCTCTTTATAGAAAGCCGTTAACTGGATCGATGCGCTCGTCCCAAGCATTTGTTTGAAACCGACTTCGTATGAAACGGTTTTCGGGGGACGAAGATTCGGATTGTTCAGGTTCGTAAAATACCCGGCCGCTGATACAAATCTGTCCAGATAAAATGGGCTCAGATACAGGTTCCCCAGCAACGGGGCCTGATAGAAAATACCATACTGCGCATGAAAAATTGTATTCTCGGTGACCGGGAAACTGACCCCAAATCGCGGGCTGATGTAGTAATAAGTTTCAGAATCTTTTACATCGTTCTTATCGAAGATGCCATCGCCGCCAAACATACCGGTTCCGGCAACGATCGATCCATCTTCGTTAAATTCTGCGGCGATCTGTTTGAACATCCAGGCATTCGGATTTACGTAATCATACCGAAGTCCTAAGTTTAAAACGATATCCTTGAACTCGATCTTATCCTGTAAATAGGCACTTATGATAATCGGATGGTATGGCGCCTGATTTGTGAATCCGCTAACAGGATTATTGGACGAATCCCTAACAACGTCTTCAAGATAATCGCCTTCATCCACTTCATTGCCCTCGAGATCATACCCATAAGCCCGAACATCCAGATTTCTCCACCGTTCTATTTCAGATGAGTAGTACGGATTGGCATAAAAAGAAGGATTGTACATCCGGTACGATCTAATCGTGTGATATTTGTATTCGAAACCAGCTTTGAACGTATTATACTTCCCTTGCTGGTGTGTCATATCAAAATCGACGCCCCAGTAAGTCGTACGTCCTTTAACATAGCTGTCATACACACAGCCCGGTTGGAAATAATCAACCATCGGCGTTCCGATTCTTCCTGTGTAAGGTACGCCGAGATAGAGCGAATCGTCCGGCCATGGATTGTACGCCGGGTCGCCATATTTCTCCAGATCGTCTTTGAACATCGGATCGTAACATTCCTGCTGTGTATCGAAAAGATTCAGTTTAGCATCGTAAAATGTCCGTGATGAAAGCATATGCGTAACAGTGAAATTGATCGACCGCGTCTTATTAACGGTTACGGCGCGATGGTCGGTGTTGAAGAACATGATCGGTTGAATGGTGAACGCATTTCCCAAAACATCACTACTCAACTCGCGGTTTGTTTGGATCAGACTGGTTTTCAATTCAAGATTTTTTCCGATCTGAAATTTCGCTTTTCCCTGAAATGACCACCGTGAATCAAAATTTTCAGGCAGGCGGGCATTAAAGTGATATTTGTGTGCGACAGTATCGCCCCAGATGATGTTCCCCGCAGAGTCGATACCTGTGCCCATGGGTTGATAATATGTATAATCCGTCAGTTTATCATGATTTTCAGCCCATCCCCATGAAGGAGTCGCATCGGCGTTGTAATTCCGCGTCAAACTCATATAAAAAGTATGCTGTTTTTTAGGAATGATCGGCCCGCTGATCGAACCGACATATTCATTGGAACCGTAGGAATAAGTTCCAAGATGCTTTTTCTCGGCGCTCAAGAACTCGTCGGTAACAGCTTCGGCCGACACATGATATTTATCTTTTCCGGCATTGGTCGTGATCGCTACAATACCGGACATGGCGTCACCGTATTCGGCGTTGAAACCGCCGGTCTGAACGCTGACCTCTTCAATAGCCTGATTCGGAATATAGAGCCGCATTGACGCGCCCGCCGGGTCAGTTACTAAAACGCCGTCGATGTATGTTGCCGTCTCGTTTCCGCGCCCGCCGCGTACATTTAAAGCTCCGGAATTCTCCGCCCGGATTACACCAGCCGTCGTGGCCGCCAGATTGACGAGTCCGCGAATAGGCATGTTTTCTATTTCTTCAACAGTTTTGATTACATTCGTATTCGTCTCGTCTTTCCGGATCATTTTTCGTTCAGCCGTGACGACGACCTCATTACCGAGATCGAGTGTTTTT
Organism: Fidelibacterota bacterium; assembly: GCA_028719225.1. Classification (GTDB taxonomy): domain Bacteria; phylum Fidelibacterota; class UBA2242; order UBA2242; family UBA2242; genus 0-14-0-20-45-22. Next base: position 3,077 of record JAQUKI010000029.1, read on the forward strand.
TGATTCATTTGAAAATTCGTCTCAGTCGTCAAATCGATGCTGACGCGAATATCTTTCTCCGTAATGTCCTGATATCCCATGTAGGTCACTTTCAACGTATGTAAACCTACGGGAACGTTTAAGATGAAATAATAGCCGTCCATATCGGTCGAAGCGCCAAGCATCGATCCTTCAATGACGATGTTGACACCGATAAGCGGCTCCCCCGTTTGGCTATTCGTAACGATTCCCGAAATCTTCCCTGTCGTCCCTGCAAACAGGTAAAACGGAAGTATTCCAAGAACGAAAAGCACAAAGACAATTTTCCTCCACATAAGAACCTCCAGTTTGGCTTTTAAAGAAAATAAAACCTGTCAATTGACTTACGTGGCGAAAATAGAATTCCCTGCATCCAATCCGAACAACAAATCGACAACCGGCTAACCGGTTCGATGAAAGGTGAAACTTCTCCACAAAACAGTCATTGGATATCCTGTGGAACCTTTTTCATGAATTTTGTAACAAAAAACCTGAAATCGCCACTTATAGACCATATTGACCGCTCAACTATTTGTGTTTTCTTATCGCCGAACACTTGTATAATATTGACTTGAATGAAATTGTTCTCTAAAATTGACTATGAATTATTTTGTTAAAAAATCGCCAACATTTCGGAAAGAGTCTCAAATGTCGGTGAATTTGGAGCAAAGTTGAGGAACGAAACGCTGCGCTCTCCATTTATTTTCCTTAAAATAGAATCCGTTTTATCCTTTTTTTCCTTCGCAGTTTTCATGGGAGATGATGGCCTGTGAAACTGCGTTTCCTGACGAGAAAGGAATCCAATTTCTGGTTAATCAACATCGCAGGTTGGAGCGGTTACTTTCTTCTGATGATCATCAGCGCATCTTATAACCGGCCACTGACCGTGCGAATAGTAGTCTGGGATTTTTTAATCATCTGTTGTGGTTTCTCCATCTCGCTCCTCTTAAGGCAGATCTACCATCGGTTCAATTTTCGGACATATTCTTTTCCTCGTCTGGCGATTTTCGTATTTCTAACAGTCCTTTTCGGCTATTCGATCTGGTTCATTCTCGATGCGGGATTGAATCTCATCATGGCGCGTCCGGCCGATACGCTCATCCCGATCAACCTGATCGGATTTTTAGACTTGTCGCTCGAGTGGGGAATTTTACTTTTCGCCTGGAGTTTTTTATACTTCGGTATCAAATTCTGGGAAGAATGGCGCCGGCAGAGATCCGCCGCCGAACAAGCCCAGCTACTTGCCCAAAAAGCCCAACTCCAGACGCTTCGCTACCAGCTCAATCCGCACTTTCTGTTCAACACGCTCAATACAATCCGCGCCCTGATCGAAGAAAACGATAAACAGGCGAAAGAAATGATCACCGAACTATCGGAGTTTCTGCGATATTCTCTCATCAGCGGTAATGCCGCCAGCGTTCCGCTCAGCGATGAGATCGACGCCATCCGGCACTACTTTGCCATCGAAAAAAAACGGTATGAAGAAAAACTGCAAATCCGGTTCGATGTCGATCCGCTTGCCGAGGATTTTCCCGTGCTGAGTTTTCTCGTTCATCCGCTCGTCGAAAACGCCATTAAAGCCGGAATGGCGACAAGCCCTTTGCCGTTGATCATCGACATTTCCGCGAAAGTCACGGGCGACACGCTCCGCATCGAAGTTTGCAACACCGGAAACTGGCGTTATCTCGCAGAAACATCGACGTCGGACGATTCTGTCAATCATTCGGGTTTAAATAATGTTCGCCAACGTTTGGAAAATATGTTCCCCGGCAGGCACCGGTTCGAGATTCTTGAGAAAAAAGACGGCATGTGCGTCCGCCTGGAAATGACAAGGAAAGTGCATGAATCCTAAAGAATCCAAACCACCAAAACAACGTCTTATTTTCCGGTTTTTCAGCCATATGAAAATGAACAGGTTTTCATTCTGGCCGATCCACCTGACGGGAATGACAATCTTCATTCTGTTAGTCTATCTGAACAATTATTTCATGTGGAAACCGGATGAGTATCTGGTTCTCAGACTTGCCATCCGGTTTGTAACCATGACATTGTTGTTGGCGCTGTTACGGAAAATCTACCTGCTTTTCGATCTCCAGTCCAAATCCATTATCTCGATCATCGTCGGCGTGCTGGGTTTTTCTGTTTTATTGGCGCTGACAAACGATTTATTACACAGAATGATCTTTCATTACATTCTTTGCCATAATTTTGCATGGTTTATTAATCTTAAATTCGTCGGGATTTTCGTTCAGGTCATGTGGGATTCCGTCGTCTTTATCTGTTGGAGCGGCGCTTACTTTACAGTCAAATTCTGGATCGAATGGAATGATCAGAAATTGCAGACTGTCAAGGCCAACGCGTTTGCTCAGAGAGCGCAGATTCAGATGCTTCGCTATCAGATGAACCCGCACTTCCTGTTCAATTCGCTCAATTCAATTCGCGCTCTGATCTCCGAAAACAAGAAAAACGCCAAGACAATGGTCACGGAGTTATCGGAGTTCCTGCGTTATTCGCTACTCAGCGAGAGTTGCACCGAGGCGCCTCTCAGCCATGAGATCGAAGCCATCCGCCATTATTATGCCATTGAAAAAATACGCTTCGAAGACCGGCTGGAGATCACATTCGACATCGCGCCTATGGCGGAAGAATATCCGATCATCAGTTTTCTCATCCATCCATTGGTTGAAAACGCCGTTAAGTACGGCATGCGCACCAGCCCGATGCCGCTGAAAATCCACGTTACTGCCCGCGCCGACGATCACCGGCTTTCGGTCAGCGTCTGCAATACGGGAAAATGGATCGAACCGGGCGACTATTCCGCCTCCGGGAATATCGGCACCGGCACCGGCCTGGAAAACGTCAGAAAAAGGCTTTTCAGTTCCTATCCGAACCGGCATACTTTCGGGATCGAACCGGAATCGGATTGCGTATCGGTCAAATTTGAAATCTGGAAAAATTCCTGAGGCAGTGACATGAAAAAACATTACAAAGCGCTTCTGGTCGATGACGAAAGACTCGTAAGGCAGGATTTGAAAGAAATGTTGTCCGAATTCGACATCATCGACGTCGTGGGTGAAGCGGACAGCGTCGCTACTGCCGCGACTGCCATCGAAAAACTCGATCCGGATGTCATCTTTCTCGATATTCAGATGCCCGGCGAATCCGGTTTCGATCTGCTGGAAAAGACGAAAGTTCAGGCAAAAATCATCTTCGTGACCGCCTACGACGAATTCGCCATCCGCGCCTTCGAGATCAACGCGCTCGATTACCTGCTCAAGCCGGTAAATCCCGAGCGGCTCAAACGCGCCATCGAACGCCTCGAACTTCAGCAGGAAGACGTCTCCGGTATCACACGAAATCTCGAAGATAACGACCACCTGTTCTTACTGGTCAACACGCAATACATTTTCCTGACCGTCAAGTCGATCATGTACATCACCGCCGCGGGCGATTACACCGAGGTTTACACGTCCTCCGGACAAAAAGGATTGACGCAAAAGACCATGAAAGAATGGGAAAATCGCCTCCCGGAAAGTCACTTCTGCCGCATTCACCGCTCGACGATCATCAACCTCGACTTTTTGGACAGGCTCGAAGAATGGTTCAATTATTCCTACCGCGTTTTCATGAAAGGCGCCAAAGAGCCGTTCGTGATGAGCCGCCGCTACGCCATCCGGCTGAAGGATAAACTCGGATAGGCGATCAGGTTCCGGATTTGATCAAATGAAAGAAGAAGCGCGGCTCAATGAAATCATTGTAGATAATTTGCGGAAAGTGAAATTCAATGGCTGAAAATGCAATCATTAAGAAAGAAGAAATCCAGAGCAGGATTTATACCATCCGCAACGTTCAGGTCATGCTGGATAGGGATTTATCTATCCTGTACAAGGTGGAAACCGGGGCATTAAATCAGGCTAAACAAGGATAGATTCCCGGAAGAGTTTTGCTTTCAGCTCACGGACATGGAATTCGATAAATGGAAATCACAGATTGTGATGTCCAATGCCGACCTCTGTCTGTCCGCCACCCGAAACCCGGAACCTTAAACACGGAACACAATTTCCTTGCGCTTTTACCCGATTATCTGTACTATTTCACAGTTGTTTAATGATAGATGATTGCGGATCGATCTTTTGATGAGGGAATGAACTTGGAAAATGATTGCAGGAAAAGAAATGATACAGACCATCCCGAAAATGGAGAGAATATGCAAGATGAACAAATGTTAGGCGTATCTGAACAAGATGTTTAATTCCATATTATTCGATAAATCGGCATTCGAATCACTTAATATCGATAAGATATTTTTTCTTCACCAGTATTATTTCCCTGTAGTCTCACACATTTTGATTATTGAAATCCTTGCCGACTTAAAGAAGGAGGATACCGATAGAGATAAGTATGAACGGGTTCAGCAGCTATCTCATAAAATTCTTCAGTTGAACCCCAATTATACTGTTCAATACCAAGATCTGATAGAACGAGAACTGAGCGGTGAATACATCGAATTGGGGCGAAGACCAATCGTTGCTCAAGGCAGAAACGTCATCAGTGAAACTGGCCAAAAAGGCGTAGTCATCCCTCAACAAGTAGAGGAACAAATACTCCAGCGTTGGCATGAGAGGAAATTTGATGAAGCAGACATTCTCTATGCTGATCAGTGGCGTAAATCCATCGAGGCGAATTCTATTGATATAGCTAACCTCGATAGACCTGAAGAGATACAGTCATTGAAGAATCTTCCTGACATTACCAACTTTGTTGATCAATACATGTCACATCCGGACGCTCAATTGGACATACTGAATAATGTCTTAACCCTCTACCATGTCAACCCAAGCATCGCAAGTCAGATTTATTATAAATACGAAACAAATCAGTTTTCCCACCTATGTACTGTCGCCCCTTATTGTTGTTTCTGCTACAAAATATTCCTGACTTTCAGTTTCGCACTAGCACGTGGAATATATACGCCTCGGAAAACGGATATTATCGATTTACAGTATTTATACTATCTGCCCTTTGCAACTATTTTCACTTCTAATGACAAGTTTCACAAAATGTTTGCACCATTATTTCTCGAAGATGATCAAATCTTTATCCTGGGATCTGATTTGAAAAATGACTTAAGTAAAATAGTTGCAGTAAGAGATTCATTGGAAAATGAAGAGCGGGCGGAATGGGTATTGGAACATCGTCAGTACCCGCCGGACATCGAATCCTCATTCACATCTGAATTATGGAAACAGCATGTCCGACCTACTCTTAGAACAAGTGATGAAAGTGGAAAGGTACGAACCTCTGAAGAGAACAAAAAAATCGTAGATAGGACAAATCGACTCGCTAATTCTCCTATTAATACGGAGTATGCGGGACCTTTCAAAGATGAAGAAACTGATTTTGTGATAATAGAGAGAAAAATTGGACCAAATGATTTCTGCCCATGCATGAGCGGTAAATTATTCAAAGATTGTCATCTACCTGAAGTAAAGAGAAACAAGAACACCTAACAAGCACCTGTTACTGACGAGGAGGTTTCGATCAAAGACAGCAGATTTGAAGAATAAACGATCAGACGGGCTTAAATCACTACGCAATGGGTACCGCACAGCAGAGTCGCAAATCCGTAAATCATAAAGGAGAACTGTATCACTTCCATTTTTTAAAATCACTTGCACGGGTTGTGAGTATATAACCAAAACTTTTTTCTCTTATCGTTCCTCATACTGTGCATCATTCAACTCCCAGTACTGAGCAGTGCCTTTGATATGTTCATTATCTTTAGCATAATCGAAGGCGGTTTTTCCTTTATTATCTTTTAATTTTCCATCAGCGCCGGATTTTAAAAGGATAGTTATCACCTCAGGATTTTGATTGTTAATAGCGGCGCACATCAAAGGAGTAAATCCATCAGAAGTACGATCATCGATATTCGCTCCCGCCTTGATTAACGTCGTAATCACCTCAGGATTTTGATTGTTACTGGCGGCGTCCATCAAAGGAGTAAATCCATCAGAATTCTGATCATTGCTATTCGCACCCGCCTTGATTAAAACCATAATGATCTCAGGGTTTTGATTGTTACCTGCGGCGAACATTAAAGGAGTCCTTCCATTAGAATTTAGATCGTCTATATTCGCTGACGGCTTGATTAAAGCTGTTATCACCTCAGGATTTTGATTGTTACCTGCGGCGGCCATCAAAGGAGTTATTCCAGTGGAAGTACGATCATCGATATTCGCTCCCGCCTTGATTAAAACCATAATGATCTCAGGATTTTGATTGTTACCTGCGGCGAACATTAAAGGAGTCGTTCCCTTAGAATTCCGACCATTGACATTCGCCCCTGCTTTGAGTAAGGCTGTAATCACCTCAGGATTTTGATTGTCCTGGGCTGCAGCCATAAGAGGAGAAAATCCATCAGAATTCTGATCATTGCTATTCGCACCCGCCTTGATTAAAACAATAATGATCTCAGGATTTTTATTGTGATCAGCAGCGCAAATTAGAGGAGTAGATCCGTTGGAAGTTCGATCATCAATTTTGGCTCCTGCTTTGATCAACGTCGTAATCACCTCGGGATTTTGATTGTTATCGGCGGCGGCCATTAAAGGAGTAGATCCAGAAGAAGTCCGATCATTAACATCCGCTCCTGCCTGGATTAAAGCCGTAATCACCTCAGGATTTTGATTGTTACTGGCAGCCCACATAAGAGGAGTAGCTCCATTGGAATATCGCTTATTGACATTTGCACCCCCATCTATTGCTTTTTGGACTTCCTCGAGTGTTCCGTTTGATAAAACATTAAAAAATCTTTGAGGAAAAATGGAAGAAACAATTTCAGATAAAACCTTTCGCATTTTCAGCCTCCCGTTTAAGCCAGATTTTAAATCTATTTGATGGAGATTTGCCATTTGTCGAATATTAGCGCATTTTCTTTTATTTGTCAATCGAATTTTTACCAATCTCGTCTCTATGACCGTCAAACCCGTTTTCATCCCGAATTATCGGGACAAACGGGTTTCGACCAATCAAAAAAAACCGGTTTAGTCTCCAATAAATCGGAGCCGGAAACCGGTTGGATTCTTCTCCACGAGATAAAACTCCTCGTCTCTACGTTCAGCGTTGAGACGCAAATACCAGCATTTATTGCCACGACTTTTAAGTCGTGGATTCAATTCACGCGAACATAACTCCGGACTTTAGTCCGTCAATATTGGGCTAAAGCCCGATTGGGTTTTTGGATTCCTATCCACGCGCTAAAGCACGTGGCAATAGCATCAATATCTGCTATTACTGTTTCGTCATTTCCTCAGACCTGACGATAAAACAAACTCTGAAACGTATGTCTCATTCTCATTTCGTCTTCTTTCGTCTCTTTTCGTGGGCATCTCTTTCTTCTCCGCGAGAGATTACTTCACGAAGACCACTTTCTGCATGGACGTATGATTGCCTGATTGCATGCGGACAATGTACATACCGGCGCTCAGGTTCTGCGGCTGCCAGTTTATTGAGTAAGCGCCTTTAAGAGCATAAGTACTGATAAGAGTCTCAACCAATTGCCCGCGCAGATTGTAAACTTTCAGATTAGTCTGACCGTCGTCTATCAACGTGTAACTCAGCGTCACGCTCGGGTTGAACGGATTCGGATAGGCCGGCTGCAAGCCGAATTTCATCGGCGTCTGTCCATCCTCAGCCTCAACCTTGACCTTGACCTCCTTATGCCACGTCACCGAACCGCTGTAATCGACATCGGCGAGCCGGTAAGTATATGTTGCGCCCGGCTGAACCGCCGCGTCTGTGCAGGCATATTCATGCGCTTCGGTTGTGCTGCCGTGACCCTGCAACGCTTCATCAGTCACATAGATCGCCACCTGATTCCATTCTCCTGTTTCCTGTCTCCCGTCTCCGGCCTCCTGTCTCCTGTTTCCTGTTTCCTGTCTCCTCTGAACGATGAAGCCCAGGTTCTCGATCTCGGACTCGGTCGTCCATGCCAGCGCCACCGCATTACCGGAGGGCCTGGCGGTGAAGGAAGTGAGAGTAACGGGCAAGGAATAATCGGACAGCATTGTAAAATCATAACGCGCCGCATCATCGCCAACCCAATTGTCTTTATTGCTCACGGCTGCCAGGATCGCGTCTTTCCCGGAGGTTATTGAGCCGGTATATTTGACATTATCTTTTTCGATTACGGCAACACAGTTAGCGCCGTTCGTCAGGCCGAGTGGCAGGGCGGAAGTATTAGAACTCGCGGCATCGGCTTGCCAGACCGCTGATCCACAAATATTCACCGCAAAGAGCATAGTTGGCGAGGTGACCGTTCCCTGATAGGCGATCAACTGGTCGCCGCTGGTCGATAGTCCGAAACTGCCGCTCGAACTAAAGTTAGCGGAATTACTGCTATAGACAATCACCGTTCCGGCAGACTGATACGACGGCACCGTATAGGTTAATATCCCTTCGCCGGTGCGGAAAGCGTTTGCGCTCAGCCAACCGTTATCGGTGAAGTTAATCGTCGTACCGGCGCCCAGATCGACTAACGGTACAAAGGCAAAGTCATCCGATTCGTCGCAGTTGACTCCAATAATAACGACATCTCCGGCGGATAAGGTTGTAGGCGAATCCGATGGCGGCGTCGAACTTCCGCCATCCGTGAACCAGATGCGCCGCGCCAATGTTGAATCCAGCACGAACGGATTCGGCTTGTCGTCCTGATAGTGCGCGATGCGATAGGTGCGGTCGTATTCATCCTGATCGACCGGATCGGTATAATGCCATTGATAGAGAACATCCTTTTCCAAGTTCCAGAAGTTCGTATCCGCCTCCGCATGATACATCGCGAAGAAGTAGAAACTGCTTCGCGCAACATTGCCTTTGCTGGCATGACACGGTTCGAACCCGGTCGGCGTGCCGTTCTCCTTCTCCGCCCATTCCTCCAGATTGGAACTCGGCATGGCGGTCTGGGAAACGTCGTTGCGGAACCAGACGTCGGCATTGGCGTCGGTAATTTCCATATACGGATCGTTGCCGCGCGAGGAGTTGACATTGTCCTTCACCGGATAAAGATGGTGCATGTCGCTTCTCCGCGGCTCGCTCTCGGCGCCCACCGATTGCGGCCAGCTGTGTTCGCAGTTGATGCCTTTATTGTAGGCGTCGGCGCTGGCGTCGGCCATCGTATCGAGTGTGATGGTAAAACCGGAATAGACGCAGGAGAGTTGGTTGCCGCTCCTCAGATCGATATACCGGTATAACGTATCTCTCGCGCCGCTGTCGTAACCCAGCGTCGTGGAAGTCTTGTAATTGGCGATGATATAATCGAGCAGTTCTTGTCCGGTGAGACCCGGACCGATGACTGTATTGACCGGCGCTGCGTTTAATATTCCGGAGCAAACAGCCAAAACGATATATGTGATTAGCCCCGGAAAGGCAAACGCCTTACGGAACGTACGAGAATCCATCAACCTCCGACACTAACCGCGCCGAACCCGTATCGGTTCGGTCAACAAGTCAGCGATATCTATCTGTCATGTAAAAATAATCGTTTCCCCGTCCCCAGGGAAGATCATTGCCTTACTTCAGGTTTAAAAAGAACACCCTAAGATTGCACACCTTTTTGCTCATCTGCAACACTTATTTTTAAAATGGAAGAGGCGGACATCACCGCCCGCCTCAGCATCTTTATATTCCTTACTTCCTGTGTTCTTTGTAGTCAAATCTCTGTCTTCAACTTTTCTTAATCTCTGCGCTCTCAGCGGGCTCTGCGGTAAAGTCTTCTTTCTTAACCTATCATAATCTCTGTGTTCACACTGCGCTCTGTGGTGAAGTCTCCCCTACTTCATGAGCACAATCTTCTCCGTCCGCATCGCCCCGCCGATATTCATCTTCACGATGTAAATGCCGGAACTCAGATCGCCCGTATCGGTTCTCAATCTGTATTCGCCCGCCGGTTTGACGCTGTTCTCGATGACTTTCGCGACCTTGCCGTTCATGTCGTATAAGTAAATCTGTACCGGCAGGGATTCTTTCAGCGTCAGCGGGATGGTGAACTGTGCGTTGAACGGATTTGGATACGGAGACGACAACGCGTACTTGCCCGTGATCGCCGCACCGCCTTCGGGTATCGTTACCGTGACCGACTTGTCCGTGTGCTTCTTCTCGACGCCGTCGTAACTGACGTCGCTCAGTAAATAGGTGTATGTTGCGCCCGGCTGAACCGCCGCATCGGTGTAGGAATACTCATGCGCTTCGGTTGTGCTGCCGTGACCGGCCAGTGCATCGCAGGTTGTATAACTCGCCACCTGTTTCCATTCTCCTGCCTCCTGTCTCCTCTGAACGATGAAGCCCAGATTCTCGATCTCGGACTCGGTCGTCCATGCCAGCGTCACCGCATTGCCGGACGGCTGGGCTGTGAAGGTAGTGAGTGAGACGGGGAGAGAATTATCAGATACATTGGAACCAAGATAAAAGCGATCAAATGTACCGACCGATATTCCCGTTCGGCTAAATACCGTCCCGCTTCCATCCGAATGTGTTCCGGTCAGACTGAATGTACTACCGTCACTTGACCGTATCAATCTAACCTTGGCCGCATCACTGATACCGGATTGACCATCGGCATTGACCGAAATATCATAAGTTCCTCCTGAAATAGTCGTTCCGGTCAAAGTCCAATACATATTCGAGCGCCGATTGATCGTATAACCGCCATCATTAAGAGTTGAAGATAAATCCGCGCCATCGGAACCGTCGGTATGAGCGACTAAAATCTTACCGCCGGTTTCGACACTTGCCGTAGAAATAGTTACCGGGCGGTAATTACTGGCAGTACCAACCGGAAATACCAGACTCGAATTCGTTCCGGTAGCCAGCCATCTCTCAAAGTTGCCGATGACTGTACCGGATGTCCGCGTCAACGTTCCGGTTGAAGAAGCGCTGCTTCCCAAGGTAAGAGTATAAGAATCGGTCGTGATATTGCCACTGGTAAGAGTCAGCGTCCCGGATACGATAGATGAAACATTCAAAGTCAAACCGCTGGAGTTATTCAATGTCAATCCATAAAACGTGGTTGTTGAACTACCATTGATAGACTGAGCAGAGATACCCTGAAAAGATGCTGTCTGTGAAGTTGTTGAATAGGTTCCATTATTAGTAAAATTACCCTTAATGTTTATGGCTCCTGTCATTGATGATGTCAAAGATACATTTTCACTAATTGTAAAATTTCCATTAATCGTCAATGCTGAGGAACCGGATACACTTGGAGAATAAGAACCAGATTCACTATCAAAAGTCAAATTACCATATGTTTTACCAGATACGGAAACGGAGGGTGATAATGAAATACTTCCTCTATAAATAAAATTACTTGCAGCATCAAGAGTTGCAGCACCGAGAGGAGTCGAAATACCTGCGGTACTATTATGAATATAGGTTCCGCCGGAATTCACTGCCCAAGACGAACTTGAAATAGTCAAAGTACCTGAATTAAGCACTGTCCCATTAATTGTTAAATCCGTTCCGGTTCCATTATTCAGAGTAAGAATTTGACCGCTTGCGATCGTCAATTGACCACCAGATTCGACAGTAATTTGATCTATAGATTCTGAAGACGTAATCGTAACGGTGTGTCCATTTCTTATCGTAATAGTTTCATCAGCAGATGAAGGCGCAGTTGAAGCGTCACTCCAAGTGGATAAATCTGCTGACTTCTCCCAGGTCGCGGCATCGCCCCAATTTCCGGTAGATTTACTACGATAATGGCTTGTGACGGTTCCGCTACATGTAACGGTTTTATTGTCCGCGCTTGTTGATGAAGCTGTTATGGTCTCGCCATTATACGTATTAATTACTAAACCTGCTTTGAGTCGAACATATATGGTTGTTGAAGCAACCGTTCCGCCGCTTTGTGTTAGTATAATCGGATCAGTCGCAGAAAAAGAGCCGCTGGTTCCAGTGGAAATTTCATAATTGGTCGGAGCATCAATCGAAATATTATCTGTAAGATTTGAGCCACTTACTGTAAAAGATTGCTCGGAAGACGGACCGGAACCTTCTACATAGGTAAAATCTGATAATACTGATGGAGAAACATTGATTGCAGGTGTTCCAGCAGAATAATCAGTAATTATGATATCGTGAACATACACCACACTACTTGCTGTAGATAAACGAATAATAGTAGCTGATGCAGCATTTAAATTATTGGTAAATGTAGCTCCTGTGGTACCAATTCCTGAAAAAGTCGTAATATCATCCCATGTTGAACCATTATATTTCTGAAGTTTTACTGATCTACCTGTTCCACCTGCAACTATATGAAATTCTATTGTACCAATAGATGATAATTGTGGTAGTGTTAAAGTACCAGATGATGCTTTTATCTGAACGCGACCGGCGGTACATGTTCCCGTCGTGGTTGCAGCATTTGCCACTATACAATCAACCATACTGACATCGCCAGCAGTAATTGTCTGAGTGTATGATCCATATGAACTGTGGTTTGTCCAAGTTTGAATATTTTCATTTACCAGATCTGTTCCCCAGCCCACCTCCGCCATTGCGATTACCAGTACCAGCGCCATAATGCCATACATAAACTTTTTCATGATTCCCCCCGGAATAAAGAGTTAATATGTGATGATATCTGTGAATATTTTGGTAGTAAGATGTACAGTGAGAAGCAACACGACATGACTCTATCCGCTCTTATTAAATAGCCTATACCTAAAAACCGCATTATTCTGCGAATATTCCGTCTTAAATGCAAGTGTTTTTTTGGGGGATTGGGTAGAATGGGTTGGGATTAGGTTGGATTAGGTAGATTAGGTAGATTAGGTAGATTGGGTAGATTGGGTAGGATTAGGTTAATTGGGTTAATTGGGGATAAAGTTGCGGATTGTGTATGGGTCATTGGTGATTGGATATTGTTTGGGATTTGTAATTTGGTTTTTGGAATTTCCCGGAACGGGTCAGTGATTGCCCGCTATAGAGAATAAAGATACTATTGCCACGTGCTTTAGCGCGTGGATACAGTGAATCCGGGAATAGGTTGATTAGGTTTGATTCGGTCTGTCAATTGTCTGAGATAACTGAACTATCCAATTTTTTACAAGAAAAGGAATTCGATCGACAACTTCTTCTCCAAAAAGGGCTTCGGTCAAAAAACCCATATGTAACATGTCACAAATTCGGCAGAGATAAGATCGGCCAAGTGTCCACCAGGTAAAGTCTCCATCAACCATTAGATAGTGGTTTACTTGCCGGTGTAGAGTGCGCCGCAACTCATCAAGTTCATAACCATCAAGAAGAGACTCATAGACACCATCGGCCACCCGACTGAGATAGTATCTACGTTTTTCTTTAAAATATTCCTATATTTGAATTATGTATAAGAAGTTTCTGAAAGATGCCGATGAGATAGCCGAGTTCATCGTCGAGTCCTCTCCCGGTTTTATAGATGAGGATTTGGTTCGTGAATACTTCTTTGGTTGTCACGCTGTTTTGAGAACTGTACGCCTTGAAACAATTACCGCCGAATCGGTCAGTCACCATGTTCGGAATAGATTCAAAGAAAAGATATACGAAAAATTACCTCTCAGCACTATGCCCCCTTTAATAGTTGAAAATGGCAAGATAATAGACGGACACCACCGATTTCGTCTTGCAAAAAGAAGACAGCAGAAGGAAATTCCTGTATACATCATACATTATGAGTGACCATGAAACAACACGAAGCTATTATTCAAACAATGGAAAGGCTCGGTGGTCTAGCGACCCTTGGGCAACTGAATCAAGAAGTCTTTAAAATCAAAGACTGCTATTGGGGAACAAAAACTCCGTTTGCAACCATTCGCAGATTAGTTCAACAACGGCCGGAAATCTACAAGATCAGACCGGGGCTGTATGGGCTCGCAAAGTTGAAAAAAGAAAATGAAAACAAGGGAATCATTCAAGAGACACAAAGGAATAAAAACACTAAAGAAATAGTCGAGTTTAATCACTCCTACTATCAAGGGATTCTATTGCAGTTGGGGACACTGAAAAAATTCGATACGTTTGCGCCGAATCAAGACAAAAACAAGAGATTCCTTAGTCAAACTCTTGAAGAAATTAGAACTCTAAAATCAATTCCTTCGTTTTGCTACCAGAGAGTTGTTCAGCGGAGCGCGACCATCGACGTAATTTGGTTCAATGATCGTATGATGCCCCATTCATTCTTTGAAATCGAGCATTCGAGTGATATTCAGAATTCGCTTCTTAAGTTCAGCGACCTCCAAGACTTCTTTGCGCGAATGATAATTGTTGCAGACAAATCACGAAAGGGAGAGTACGAAGGCAAGATTAAGTATTCATCGTTCAAGGAAATTAGCAACAGAGTTCTCTTTCTCGATTACGATTCCCTTTACAGACAATACGAACAGCAGGTTCAGCAACAACAATTCTCCGTTATCATCTAGCGGTTATTATCGAATAACAGTCGTATTTGAACCTTTCTTGGGAAGCGGAGCGATCCTTGCTACCATCGCGCCTCGCAACGGCATTGGTTCTGACTCCTTTAAGCCTTTGATGGAAATTTGGATGAAGTTAAAAGAGAATCCGAAAGAACTTGTTGACTGGTATGCGGCGAGAAGAAACCAAATTAATAAAAAAAGTAAGGAGGAGGTTTATGAAAGTGTTAGAACAGCCTATAATAAAAATCCAAATGGTGCCGATTTCCTTTTCTTAAGTCGTGCATGTTATGGCGGGATTGTGCGTTTCCGTAGGGCTGATCGTTATATGTCAACTCCTTGTGGCGCTCATACACCCATTTCGGTGAATGTGTTTGTGCGTCGCGTGGATGAATGGAAAAATCGCTTAAAACATGTTGATTTTGCTCTCCGCGACTACAAGAATTCTTTTGTCGAAGCCAAAGCGGGAGATTTGATCTATTGTGATCCGCCCTATTCGGATAGCCAATCGATATTGTATGGTGCTCAGGCATTTCATTTGGAGGATTTGCTACAGGAAATTGATAAAG
>JAQUKI010000030.1 GCA_028719225.1 Fidelibacterota bacterium
ATAAATGAAATGGTCAATAAAACAGGATGTCCCGGCGGACTAAAAAAAATGACGCACAATGATAATATTTCTAAGATTCCGTAAATCAATGTCACCGGAGGACGACGAGCATTAAATATCTTATCGGAAATAAATCCATAGACAATACAACCGGCAATGCCTGCGAATGTATTCAATCCGAGAATGCCGCCCGCCTGAACTAATGAATATCCTTTTGCTTCCTGTAAATAAAGGACGCCCCAGCTATTTATTGCGTATCGGGTCATGTACATAAAGGCACTTGCAAGTCCAAGAATCCAAATGGAGGGCATTTTTAAAACTTCAATCTGTGCTGTCTTGGTTTTCACAGGTTCTCCGTTTTCGTTAACGACTATAAGGCCATGATCGTTTTTCCAATCTGCTACCGTTGGAAGTCCAAGCGTGCGCGGCCTGTCCTGCATTCCAAAATAAATAATGATGGATAGAAAAACGCAGAAGATTCCAGGGATAATGAATCCTGATTGCCAGCCCCAGTATGCTACAATCGTCGATGATATGATGAATGTCAATCCTTCTCCGATACAATGACCGGTACTCCAGATTCCATAATATCGACCCCGCTCTTTGTTACTAAACCAGTTCGATAATGAAACGGCTCCGGTCGGTGCGCCAAATGCCTGAAACCATCCGTTTAATCCCCAAAGCACTACCCAAACCCATAAGACAGTTGACCAGCCCATAGCGATATTTATAAGCGCAGATACTAATACACCTACGGCAAAGAATCGCTTTACATTAGCGTGGTCGGCGAGAAAACCGTTTGTAAATTTTCCAAATGCATAAGTATATAGCAATGCCGAACCAATATTCCCCAAATCCATAGCCGTGAAAATTCCGCTATCGATTAGCGGCTTTTTAACAACATTCAGCGCCAGTCGCAGAGGATAAGCAAAACCATATGCAACCGTAATAGCCAGCATGACGTTTAGACGATATTTTTTATACAGGCGATTGACGGCGCCCTGATCTTGAATCAGTGGTTTATCTTCTCCGGTAGTAAAAAATCGCAATAATCTGTTCATTTCAATTTTCCAGTTTTTTGACGATCATGGTTTTAAAACGATCTTCATCGCTTTTTTTGGAACGTGTTTCATTTCGTTAAGATCGAGTCCTAATTTGGCAAATGCACCGACTCCGCTCGTCAATGGAATTACTTCCGTGAAGAAATTGCGCATATCCAGTTTGCCACTCTGAAGTAATTTGATCGAAGGTAAAATCGTATTCTGCCCGATATATGTACCCAAAATCTTGATCGCATTGCGAGTAATATAGTTCGGTTGAATGTTTGCCATATAACTACTATCCATTCCGAAAGCCAGTATCTTTCCTCCGGGTGTGACATATTTGATAGCATTTTCCAATTGAGTTCCGGTGGCATCGATGACAACGTCCATCTTTTTCCCGCTGGTTAATTTCAAGATTTCTTCTTCAAGGTTGCAGGTTTCAGGATTAAAAGCCGGGACACCGAACTTTTTCGCAATATCGAATCGGAATGGATCAATCTCAGTTACGGCAACACTGGCGGCTACATTTTTGGCTATTGCTGTAAATAAGTAACCAATCGGGCCGCAACCCAATACCAGTACCGAATCATAACACTGCATCTGAACAGTGTTCATGCCGTTTAGAACGGTTCCAAGCGTTTCCACCTGAGTTCCGGTTATTTCATCGATCACGTTCGGGATTCTAAAACAGACATCTTCTGTTGCTAAAACATACTCGGCATAACCGCCGTTTTTAAAAATTCCCAGTGTCCGGTTCTTCAATTCGATACATTGACTACTGAAGCCCATCCGGCAAAAATCGCACACACCACAACGGGAATTATTGTCCAGCGCGATCCAATCACCGACTTTCACTGCCGTTACACTACTGCCGATGTCGACGACAGTTCCACAAAATTCATGACCGAGCACAGTGTTTTCTTTATAAACGTGTTTGCCCTCCATAATTTTAACATCGGATCCGCAAATTCCGCAGGCTGCGACTTTCAGTAAAACCTGATTAGGCGCCGTGATTTCAGGTATGGGAATTTCCGTAGATTCGATAAGGCCGACTTTTCTAAAAACGAGCGCTTTCATTGTTGCCATATTTTTTTCTCCAATTTTTATATAATTTTTATAGAAATAACTGAATACCCGCTAAACTCCACAAATTCATTTCTTCATCATGGCTGTGCAAACTTTTGCCGATAGAAAAATAGGCTGAAATAGATTCCGACCATTCCCATGTCAAACCGAGATTTAGCATCGGTTCTGACAAATCAAATGGAGCTTCTTCGACGGCAGAATGAAGTTCTCCAAGTATCTCGAAATTGTCTAAATACATGGCCGCTCCGACACCGCCTTCCCAGTTTTCGGATTGGCCCTGAATCCAAATATGCCCGGCCTCAGCCGTCAATCCAAAATGAGACCACTCGCGGTGCCATTCCACAGGAAGTATGAATTCCGAATTATCCCCGTTCTCGAAGGAAAAATAAACTGTGGGACAACTTGAAAAATTTGAACCGGATGGATTGTCGACAAACCGATACTTGAATCCTATTTCCATACCATCGAAACCGTTGCGAATTTTTAAATCTTTGTCCCGATCGACGACATAGGGCAAACCAACAGTCAGTTGTCCGCTTTCGCCGAGACCATAATTGATATCGAATAAAGGAAGTTGCCATTCGTCATTCACTTTGGAATGTTCCAGAGAAGTGAGAATATTAATCTCCCAATTCCCGCTGCCAGGCGTGCCGGTATCATCTATGAGAAGCGGTGGGCTGCTCTGAGAAAAAACCGCCTCTGAACTAATTGAAATGAAACCGGCAATCAAGAGTATTTTAATAAGGAAACTTTGCCGGCCTTTTTTCATTTCTTTCCGATTCATTTTATCAATCTGTGCATGTATTCGCTTGTATTCTTCGCAGCTATGTCCGAATCGGGAAGCGGCAGGATTTCCGCTGATAAATAGCCAGTATAACCAATCTTTTTCAGACGATCGACGACCGCCTTGAAATCGATATGCCCGGTGCCGGGATGCCAGCGATTGGAATCGGCAATGTGAAAGTGAAAAAGACGCGATCCGGCTTTTCCGATGCTTGCCAGCATATTCGCTTCTTCAATATTCATATGAAAAGTATCCAGCAAAAGTCCGACATTCGGTTGGGCGAGTGTTTTTAAAAATTCCAAACCCTCATCGACTGTGTTGATAATGTTTGTCTCGTAGCGGTTGCAGGGCTCGATCACTAACCGAACGCCGGGATTTTCCGTCGCGCATTCCTGCATCGCTTCTATAAGCCAACGAGTGGTTAATTCCGCATCAGTTTCCGGCCGCTTGTTTCCGCGAATCAGCCCGATAATCACGAAAGATTTCAATCTTTCGGCAAGATGGATTTGGGATTTGATCCGCTCGATTGCACTGCGACGAATAGCTTCTTCAGGGCTGGTAAACGATAAACCTTCTTCACCATACGCCTGACCCGTACCAATAGCCACAACCGGAAATTCGTACTTCACCAGCAAAGATTCGAGCATGGCAATATCTAAAAGTTTCGGATCGCGTATCGCCAGTTCGACGCCATCATAGCCTAATGCTTTGATCTTGGCGATATTCTCGGCTAATTTGCCCTTGTAAGCCAATGCCGAAAACTTCGCCGGTTGAGTCGATATGACGATGCTGAGTTTCATGTCTTACAAACCCATTTTTCGAATTGCATAAATCGGACGCCAGCCTTCGGTAAACGGTTCTTTGAGATAAGGCGCCATTTCCTCTTCGGTGCGCATGGTTGTCTTTTCGATGGGCGGAAATGTCCCGGCGGGGAAAGCCGTGTTGATTTCTTCCCAAACCAATGTCAGGTATGACAAAATCGCTGCGATGGTTCGTTTGGCTTTCTTGGCGTCACTGATTGTTGGACGACCGACCACGCCTTCGGGGATGGAGTTGATTTCCATCGGACCATGGCCCTGACCTTCCGACCACCGGCAAGGCCGCGCAAACGGATCGACCGCCTTATCCATGTGACCATCCGGTAAATAACTGTCGACCTTCGTTTCCTGCGCCAATGCCATTTCCACATATTCCGGCGCCAATAGTAACATGACAGAGGTTTCCGCTTCGTCGGCATGGAAAAAATTATCGTCCCATGCACCGCCGCGGTCTTTGGTACGGAAAAATTCACGCACTGCCCGATGCCAGTCAATCGTCCTGAAGATACCGGGTAGATTCCATGTTTTTTGTAGTTCCTGAATAGCGGCTTCGAGTAACCATGAATGGCCGTGATTATTGATCAGAATGATCTTCCGAAAACCATCATTCCACAGGCCGACCATTATGTCGATTAGTACTCTTTTCAGCACTTCGTCTTCCA
The DNA here is from genome assembly GCA_028719225.1 of Fidelibacterota bacterium. Lineage (GTDB taxonomy): Bacteria > Fidelibacterota > UBA2242 > UBA2242 > UBA2242 > 0-14-0-20-45-22. Next base: position 4,394 of record JAQUKI010000030.1, read on the forward strand.
GATGAATCGTACCCGGCATACCGATATGATGATGCGGATGCCCGCCATAATTGAGCGGATTCCAGGCTAAATTAACCGGCGTTCCGGTTTTCATCGAATGACGACGCACGCCTTCCAGTATTTGAGTTACCATAAAAGAATCCAGCGCCGTAACAGTATGGCGTCCATGCAGTTCGGTGCAACCAATCGGTACGAACACGATATCATTTTTGCGACGATTCTCGACCACTTTCTGCCGGATTGTCGTCTGAATATAGGTTCCGGGTTTGGCCAGTTCAGAAGAACTCGGAATCCCGTAATCCTTGAGAATAGCATCGATCTCCTGATCAGATGCTTCCCATATTTTTTTCTTTAAACGGCCAACGGAAGTATCTTCAAAACGAAGATCATCCCGATTTGTTGTAAGCCATCCACTCATAATTCACCTCAAATTTTGTATGTTCATATAGATTTGTTCATTCCGGGAAAACGGTAATTTTTACTTCCTGACGATTTGTTTGCAACATTACCAAGTTTTCGGGTACATCTTCCAGTTTAATTCGCTTGGTAATCAAGGACGAAACATCCATCCCGCCTGCCATCGAACTGATAACGCGCGGGAAAGTACCATTTCCAGAATGTCCCTGAGCGCCGACAACATTGGCATGCCGAACCTGAAAGACTTCCCCGTTCATCGGAATCTTATCATCGGCACGAGCTACGATAACAACCGTAGCGTTGATAGTTTTACCTTCCCAGATGATTCTCTCAATGTCTGGCCAGACGAGACTTGGTAAACCGGTCGCTTCGAGGATGATCTTGGCGCCCATTCCATGTGTGATATCCAAAACCGCTTCAGCGGCATTGACGCTCGTTGGGTCGATTGCATGAGTAGCGCCCATCGCCAGAGCCATTTCGCGCCGCGATTGTGAAGGTTCGGAAATGATAACATTCGTCGCACCCGATCGTCTTAAAACCGCACAGGCGGCGATTCCGACCGGCCCGCTACCCATAATCACGACGTTGTCGCCCGCCCGAATTCCGCCTGCCCTCTCGATGACTGCATTATAGGCGACGGAGGTGGGCTCAACTAAACTGCCAAGTTCGTACATTTTTCGTTCGCCATAGATCGGCCGTAATTCCTCGATACTCCAAAGATAACGGGCATCGACTTTGATGTATTTGGCATAGGCGCCGTCACATGAAAAACCGATCTCGTGCAGACGTTCGCATTGATTTGGATACCCATCGACACACGGCCGGCAATATGAACACCACATCATTTCTTCAGAGCAGACTGCTTCTCCGATTTCGAAAGGTTTACCTGTCCGTTTATTAAAAGCTTTTGGACCGGCTTCCATGATTCTTCCGGAAAATTCATGTCCCAAAGTGCTCGGAAAAGCGGTTAGCCCCGGATAATAAATATAACCATCCGATGAAGTTTGAAGCATATGGACATCACTACCGCAGATGCCGCAGGCTTTCACTTCTATCAATGCCTCGGTCGGACCGTGTGCGGGAATTTCTTTTTCAACCATTTCTATATGAGGATAACGCCATACCTTACTGCCTAAATAAGTCAGTTTGCCTTCAATGTCCTTATAACCGAGTTTGAATTCCGGTTTCGGATCCCATTTGGCAAAGAGAGTCATTGTTTTCATTCTGATTCCTTTCAATTATCCTAATGTTCTATTGAATAGACAAATTATGTGAAAAAAAATTTATCAATAATCAATGACCCGCACGACGCGGTTGGTATGCAGAGAGTCCGTCGCAGCTACGGCGATCTGTAAGCCGGTGACACCGTCGTCAATTGTAATCATCGGTTTGTTCCCGTTTTGCAGATTACCTAAATAATTATTCAACTGCGCAATATAAGCATCATGGAATCTCTCCGGAAAGTAAGGAACGACATCGTGTGTAACACCTTCTGCGGTTAAAACTAAAAGCGGCGTATCGCGGAGATAGCCAACTTTCAGCGTGCCTTTGGTTCCTAAGACTTCAGCGCGAATGTCATATCCGTAAATTCCATTTCGGCTGATATCGACTTCTCCTAACGTGCCCGATTCAAATGTCATAGCCATCACGACGTTATCGGTATCTCCGGTTGCGGTTACTTCAGGATATGCCAGAACGCCACCGATGGCATAGACAGTTTTAACGTTACCCATATACCAACGCGCGATGTCAAAATCATGAATGGCCATATCCAGAATTTGTCCGCCGCTGTTTTGCGGTAGAAGATATTCCAGTGTCGGTAAATATGTATCCCGCGACGAACCGCGGAATACGACGGGTGTGCCAATCACACCGGCATCAATTTTTTGTTTTGCCGCCGCAAAGCCTTTATCAAACCGCCGCATGTAACCCTGCTGATAAAAAACACCATATGCTTCAACAGCCGATTTCATTGCGCGGGCATCATCGATGTTTAACGACATCGGCTTTTCACAAAAGATTGGTTTCCTTTCCGAAACGGCATCCAGCACAATCTCTTTATGGTTCATCGTTGTCGCTGTGATGATGACCGCATCTACATTCGGATCGGAATTTAAATCATGATGATTGTCGTACCATTTTGGAATGTCGTATTTTTCCACGATCGTCATCGCTCTTTCCGGTATCAGATCGGCAACCGCTACCAATTTTGCCTGAGGGACTAAGTGAACCAGAAATTCGGCATACATACTTCCGAGGCGGCCGGTACCGATTAATCCAACGTTGATCTGTTTTTTCATAAAGCGCTCATCAATTTATCTTTCATTAATATGCGATTCATCTCAGGTAATTTTCCGCGAAATGACCGATGTCCTCTCGACAAAATGGGATTTCAGCACAATTTGTTGAGTCGTTGTGGTTTCGCCTTTTATCCGTGAAATCAAAATCTTCAGACTTTCCTGTCCCATTTCGTAAATCGGCTGATGCATTGTAGTCAGCGAAACCGAGTTCGGTATGGTCGGATGAAGATCGTCGTAACCTATGAGAGAAATATCGTTCGGAATTGAGATCCCCATTTTTTTGGCAACTGAATAAATCAAATAAGCGATCCGGTCATGACCGGCAAAAATCGCACTGATTTTTTTCTCTGATGCGAGGAGTGTTCGTGCGACTTGCAGATAATACTTTTCGTTGAATGGACCATCGTTCAAGGCAACGATGGTCGGATCATAGGGAATATTACTGTCTGCAAGCGCTTTTTGATAGCCTTCGAGACGTAATCTTTCGGTGTTGAATAGCGTGCTGAGGGTGATTCCGATGCGTGTATGTCCTTTTTCGATCAGATATTTCGTTAAACCATAGGCGCCTTCAAAATTATCCGTTGTGACATAATCAATATCTAAATTTGGAATAAGGCGGTCAGCCAAAACAATTGGCACATCTCTTTTCCGAAACTTCTCGATGATTATCCTGTTTTTTTCATCGGGCGCCGCTGTCGGTACAAAAACCACACACCCGATAGAATTTTCAAGCAGACGATCGGCGTGAAAATCGGCTTTAACGAATAGATCGTCTGTATTGCAAAGAATCGTACTGAATTTGTTTTTCGCGGCTTCATCTTCGACACCGCGGGCAAGTTCCGGAGTATAGCCGGAGCGAATATCCGGCACGATAACTCCAACGATGTTTTTCGTCTGACTTGAATGGGAATGAAGAGTGACAAAGGTTCCCAGCCGACGCTTCCGTACCAGATAGCCCATGTTGGTAAGGTTGGCAAATGCCTGGCGGATTGTTGCGCGAGCCAAACCCGTAATTTTGACGAGTTCTTCTTCGGTCGGTACCTTTTCTTCCGGTCGAAAAACGCCCTGTTCAATCTGCTCTCTCAACCAAGTTTGAATCTGGAAATACTGCGGAACCGGACTATTGCGATCGACTATCATTCTTAACTCTCAATTTTCATTGTCTATACAATTGTACGATGCATTTTTTAAGGAAGCAAGTTTTTTTTTATTTATTCAAAAATTTTACCGGGATTTAGAATACGTTGCGGATCGAAAGCCGCTTTAATGCGCTTCATTATTTCGATGGATGTCGGATCCAACGCCATTTTCAAATATTGCTTACGTTTATTTCCGATACCATGTTCACCGCTGATAGTTCCTCCCAATGCCAGTGTCATTTGATACAGTTCGAGACGAACCTGTTCCTGAATTTCCTGCCATTTGTCCATCGGCATTTCCGGTTTTTTGGCCAGTGTCGAGTGAATATTGCCGTCTCCGGCATGACCAAAACAGGGAATTACCAGATCGTACTTTTTTGCCAAATCGGCAATCTGAGGTAAAAGGACCGGAATATTGGCAATTGGAACGACGAGATCTTCGGAACTCTTGGCCGGATAAAACGCTTGAATCCCTTCCGGCACATTGCGTCGCAGAGCCCAAACACGCTCTTGGGTTGTGTGATTATCGGCAACGTAAACTTCTATCGCACCCTTCTCAAGGCACATATTTCCGATGATTTCATATTCGTGCTCTAATTGATCTTCGTCATTTCCATCGATTTCTATTAGCAACATTGCCCCGATCTTTTTAGAATGGAAATGTTCGTTCAGATATCGACATGCCAATTCGACGGCAGTGGCATCCATGAATTCGATAGCCGTCGGAATAATTTTGCCGTAGGTAATGATCTGCGGAACGATTGCAATGGCGGCGACAATATCAGGGAATAGAACGAGCAGGTCAACTTTTTTCGCCGGAAGCGGTAAGAGTTTAATATAAATTTTTGTAAAAATACCGAGCGTGCCTTCAGAACCAACCATAAGATGAATCAAATCATAGCCGACGACATCTTTCACGCGTTTTCCGCCTAGCTGCATGATTTCGCCTTCGGGTGTAACTACTTCAAGACCGATAATGTAACGCCCGGTGACGCCGTATTTGACCGCGCGACCGCCGCCGGCATTTTCAGCGACGTTACCGCCGATAAAGCAACTCTCGACGCTCATCGGATAACCGGCAAAAAACAGACCGTCTGTCGCCAATTGATTATTGATATCGTTCGTGATTACGCCGGGTTCAACGACAATTACCATGTTTTGCTTGTCAATTTCGAGGATTTTATCCATTCGTTCAAGCGACAGTAAAATGCCGCCGTATATGGGCACAGCGCCACCCGAAAGACCGCTTCCGGCGCCGCGGGGCGTTACAGGAATTCGCTCCCTATTTGCCAATTGCATGATGGCGGCGATTTCTTCAGCTGTGCGCGGTTTGACAACGGCATCCGGCAGATGCGCCCATTTTTTTCCGACTACTTCATCGTGGGAATAAGGCTCCAGTTTTTCCTCATCGTCATAAATCACAAATTTTTGTCCGACGATTGCCTGTAATTGTTCGATGATGGCGGGCGAGATCGGTTTGTAAGAAGTCGATTGCAAGTTTGTTTCAGGATGCATGTTATTCTTTCGTGGTGAATTCGATCTTCACGAGATTGTCCGGTAGGACACATTTCTCGTTGTTATTTTCGAGCGCTTTAATTGCAGTAATATTTTCAGACATAAACACTCATATTGAAAACCGAACAATTGTCTATACAAATATAGGGTTGGCAAATGAAGATGGCAATTTTTTTCTTATCGGTTCAAACAAATATGCCGGTTTGTTTCATTTTTCTGATTCATTTGAAATTTGACATTTCCCTTCGATGCCGTAGATTTCATCGTTTTTTCCGGAAAAAGCTAATTGAACAGGAAATATTGATGACCGAGCAACAAATATATCAGATCGTCGCAGAAGAAACCCATCTGAGGATAAATCAGATCATTCAAACGATAGAAATGCTGGATGAAGGAAGCACAGTGCCATTTCTCGCGCGTTACCGAAAAGAACGCACCGGTTCGCTGGATGAAGTCAAAATCCGGCTCATTCAGGATCGGGTGGAATATCTTCGTGCGCTGGAGAAACGCAAGGAAACCGTGCTTTCCAGTATCGAAAAACAGGGAAAGTTGACACCTGAGCTGAAAGCGAAAATCGATGTGACGACCAAACTTCAGGACTTGGAAGATTTATATCTGCCGTTCAAACCAAAGAAGCGGACTCGCGCTTCTATCGCACGTGAGAAAGGGCTTCAACCGTTGGCGGATTTAATTCTTCAACAACAAATGCTGACCGGTGATCCACTGGACATCGCCGGAAGTTTTGTCAATCCTGAAAAAGGCGCGAATACTTCGGAGGAAGCGTTGCTCGGCGCGCAGGACATCGTTGCAGAGATAATTTCCGAAGACGCTGATATTCGTAGGATGGTCCGTGAATTTAGTTCAAAAAACGGCATCATCGTTTCCGAAGCAAAGAATAAGGAAGAAAAAACCGTTTATGAAATGTATTATGAGTATACCGAATCTGTGAACAAGATTCCACCGCACCGGATTCTGGCCATCAATCGGGGCGAGAAGGAAGGCATTCTGAAGGTTGACATTTCTGTAAATGTAGAAAATATCATTTTACAAATTGAGAAGAAAACGATTGTCGATCCCCGGTCGATTTTTCATAAATATTTGCTGGATGCGATCCGGGACGGATATCAACGGTTAACTGCACCATCGATCGAGCATGAGATTCGCAACGGTTTAACAGAAACAGCGGAGGAACAGGCGATCCGGATATTTGCTCTAAATCTGAAAAACCTGCTGCTTCAGTCGCCAATCTCGGGTAAAATCATCATGGGAATCGATCCCGGCTTTCGAACCGGTTCGAAGGTTGCGGTTATCGATAAAACCGGAAAATATCTTGCAGGTACAACCATTTATCCGCATCCGCCACAAAATAAAGCCGACGAATCAAAAGTCATCCTAAAGAAAATGATCTTGAAATATTCCGTCGATATTATTGCCATCGGAAATGGAACGGCGAGCCGTGAAACCGAGTCGTTGGTCGCCGATTTGATCGGCGAAATGAAAACCATCCGTAAATTATTTTATGTCATTGTTAGCGAAGCAGGTGCTTCGGTCTATTCTGCATCAAAAATCGCGCAGGAAGAATTTCCTGATCTGGAGGCGAGCCTGCGCGGCAATATTTCGATTGCCCGTCGCTTGCTCGATCCACTGGCCGAACTCGTGAAAATCGATCCGAAAAGTATAGGCGTCGGTCAATATCAACATGACGTCAATCAAAAACGGTTGGCGGAATCACTTCACAGCGTTGTTGAAGATTGTGTCAATCATGTCGGTGTTGATTTGAATACGGCATCGGTTTCTTTATTGACCTATGTTTCCGGATTGACCAGTCGAACGGCGGCAAATATCGTCGATCATCGAGAAAAAAACGGTTCTTTCAAAAATCGCGAACAGTTAAAAATTGTGCCGGGTATCGGTACCAGCACATTTGAACAAGCCGCCGGTTTTCTCAGAATTCCATGTGGCGAAAATTTGCTGGACAATACATGGATTCACCCGGAATCTTACGAAGCGACGAACCGTTTGTTGAAAAAGTACAATATTGAGAATATTCAAATCGATGGAAAGACGATTCGGCAGATGATTTCAAATAATCAGACAAGGATGAGCGATCTGGCGACAGAAATCGGAATCGGTGAACCGACATTGAAAGACATACTTGCTAATTTAGAGAAACCGGGGCGCGATCCGCGCGAAGAATTGCCCAAACCGATATTGAAAAGCGATGTTCTGAAAATCGAAGACCTGAAGGAAGGAATGATGCTGAAAGGAACCGTTCGGAATGTCGTCGATTTCGGCGCTTTTGTCGATATTGGTGTCAAGCAAGCCGGTTTAGTTCACATTAGCCAACTTTCGGATCGATTCATTAAAGATCCGAGCAGGGTCGTTGCCGTCGGCGATGTTGTCGATGTGCGGGTTGTGTCGGTGGACATCGATCGGGGACGGATTCAACTGAGCATGAAATCTGTGAAATAAATGAATCAGCGGAACTAAATTTCAATCGATTACACATTCGTTCGTTTAAATAAGAGGCATTGTTTATGAGTTCTTTTCTCTGTATCGGACATCAGGGAGCACCGGGCTATGCTCCGGAAAATACGCTGGCGTCTTTCGAAAAAGCCATCGACCTCGGCGTTGACGGCGTCGAATTGGACATTTTCATCGTTGATGGCGATCTCGTGGTCATTCACGATTACCGGCTGGAAAGGTTGACAACAGGGACCGGGCTTGTCGAAGAAAAAACGTTCGACGAAATCCGATCTTTGGAAGTGAAAGGCGGCGGAAAAATTCCTTTGCTGACTGAAGTACTCGACCTTGTGAATCGCCGAACCAATGTAAATATCGAAATTAAAAGCGAGTGTACGGCGCCGTTGGTGGCAAATGTGATCAACGAGTATGTTCGCAAACACAGCTGGAAATACGAACAATTTCAGGTTTCTTCCTTCAATCATTATGAATTGAAGACAATAAAAGCATTGGTTCCGGAAATTAAAACCGGCGCGTTGATCTTCGGTGTGCCAATTGGCTGGGCGAAATTTGCCGCCGAGTTGAACGTTTATTCAATTAACATCAGCATTGAATTTGTCAATGAAGAACTTATCGAAGATGCGCATCGCAGGGGAATCAAGGTTTTCGTTTTTACCGTTAATTTTCCGGACGATATTCAACGGATGATCGATCTTGGCGTGGACGGTGTTTTTACCGATTATCCGGACAGAGTCATCGAAATTCGATCGAACGCAAATGTCATTCAGGAATCAGATATATGAGTACTTTAGGGAATGCCTTGTGGATTTTTTTCGGCGGCGGGATTTTTATCTTTCTGGGATATTTATGGGGCGGTGTTGTGTTATGTATGACGATCGTCGGTATTCCGTTTGGGATTCAATGCATCAAATTGTCGATTCTCGGACTCATGCCGTTTGGTGAAACAATCCGCTATAAACCATCTGCGCCGGGTTGTTTATCGACGATTATGAATTTGATCTGGTTCTTATCCGGTGGCATTTTATTGACGGTTCTACACCTGATTTTCGCATTGATATGCGCTGTGACGATCATCGGAATTCCTTTTGCGAAACAACATATCAAGTTATTGTCGCTGGCGCTCTCGCCATTCGGGAAGGAAGTTACGAGCATTTAATGATCGATTCTAAATGGAAGCGAATATGAATGAATCAACGCAGGTGAAATATGTTCAAGTCTCGACGACAACTTCAAGTCAGGAAAGCGCTGAACATATAGCGCAAACATTGATTGAAAAACGGTTGGCGGCATGTGTTCAGATAATCGCGCCGGTTAAAAGTGTCTATCGTTGGAAAGGAAATATTGAGACCGCGCAAGAATGGTTATGTTTAATCAAAACCACCCGAGGTCTGTTTGAGCAGGTTTCGCAAACCATCCGGGCGATTCATCCATATGAAACTCCGGAGATTATCGCCACGCCGATTATCGATGGAAATCCGGATTATCTTCGCTGGATTCTGGATTCTGTTTGTTTAGAAGAGGAAAAATAACGAGATGGAGCTAACTCTGCACTATGCAAGATTTCGAATGTTTTTCGTCTGTTGTGTCGTGACGCTTTCAGTCATATCTTTTCAATGTGAGGAAAACGTCCCGACGGATGAAATCAACTCGATTGGATTATCCGGTCGAAGTTATCTGGCAATTTCCGGAAACGCGATGCTTGATTCGATTTTCTCAGAAGATTTTTCCGTTGAAATCTGGGTGCGAGCGGACACATCGCTTCCGGATTCTCAGCGGGCAATCCTGATGATCGGCAATGAACTTGGCGGCACTGAAATTGGTTTTTTTCAGGGAGATTCCGATTCAAGCCGGATTAATTTTGTCGTTGACGAACAAACTCTGGGTGGCTTTTATCCGACTTCACTGGATTGGCGGGAACGAAATTTTCATCAAGTTTGTTTGACCCGGCAGGAAACTCGGGTTCGATTTTATTTTGATGGGCAAGAAATCGCTTCCTCTACATTGGCCGGACTCGATATCAACGTCGGTTTAAGTAATTTATTGATTGGCGGCGCTTACCGATCAGCGGGAAGTAACGCAGGTGCGCGGAATTTTTGGACCGGATTGATAGATGAGGTTCGATTATGGGGCCGATGTCTCGGCTCCGACGAAGTGCAGTTTCATCAAAATCATCCCGACAAACTGTATGAGCATTTCTCGGATAGTCTATCTGTACCGCCTGTCGGGATTTGGCGATTTAACGAATCGCACGATGATTATATTCCGGATGAGGCCGGCAACGGGAATTCGGCCTGGATTCGCGGCTTAACCAGTTCGGTTTATTGGAGTAATTCTGGCTCTGACTAATCAATACTGTTTTCTTCATTCCAAACAAAAATTTATCATGTGATTTACAGCAATGTTATACCGAAGCGGAAAGACTATTTTATTTGTGGTTTTTTACCAGACTCTTTATCCCTAATTCTCACTACCCTCCAGTCCAGAGTGATTCCCCGTCACGCTGGACTCTTTTTACAACGACGCGGATCGTTTCAGAATTTATACCGCAACATCCACCGACGATGCAGACACCTTTTTGAATCCAGTTGAAAACCGTTTCGGCATAAGATTCCGATGTAAAAGTCGGATCGGTTTCCCAACCGGAATGAGGATTAAAAATACCGGCATTCGCATAAGCGCAAATCGGTGTCAGGTGATGCTGACTAAGATTTTCAATGGCGTGGGTAATGATCCTGTGGTTCGTACAATTGATCGAAATTCCGATAGCGCCAAGTTTTAAAATCTCAGTTGCCGCTGAAGCCATAATATCTCCGTTCCAGATTTGCCCGTCATGATTTAATATAAATGATACAATGACCGGCGATCGAGTGACGAGTGCGGCTTTTGTTGCCGCGATGGCTTCCGTAAAAGTATTCATCGTTTCGATGAGGATAAAATCGACGCCCGCTTCACACAACCAAGCGGCTTTTTCGTAATGTTCCCGAAATGCGGTAATCTGATTCGGAGCCAGATCGGGACGATAGCAATCTTCGAGTGGTGACATTGAACCGGCGATCCAGATTTTTCGATCAGGTTTACTATTTCGGATTGATTGCCTTGCGAGATCGACCGCTTGAAAAGTTGCCTTTTTTGCATCGGCAGAAGTAAAACCGGCTTTATGAAAAGTAGGTGTGTCCGTGCGAAACGTGCAGGTCGTCAGAATGTCAACGCCAGCGGCGATATAGTCTTCGTGGATTTTCAGAACCGCATCCGGATGTTCTAAAACCGATTGTGCCGACCATAAAGGTAGTTGGATTGGAAAGCCGCGACGCGCCAGTTCGGTTCCCATTGCTCCGTCAAGAATCAATGACTTATTATCGTGGAGTCGTTCGGAGAAATTCATCACGAACATTAAAAATTGCAGGAAATTGAAACCGTCGATGTCCGGCATGACCGGCTTGACTGTATGTTCCACATCCGGTGATGTTCGCGCGAAAAACTTTTCCCGACGATCGTTCCGATAATCGCGCCGGTTACGACATCCGAGAAGTAATGTTTATTGTCGTTGATGCGGCTGGAGGCGACGAACGTGGCTATGGCATAGGCCGGGATTCCTACTTTTTTACCATAAATCTCATTCAGGCAGGCCGCGAGCGTGAACGAACCGCTTGTATGCCCGGACGGGAACGACTTATAATTCGCGTCGTTCGGTCGTTGGCGATGCGAAGTTATTTTTAATAGTTCGACGATGGTGGCTTCGGTGATGACCGCTTCACCAAGCAGTTCGACATCGGAAAATGTCTGCTTAAAGGATTGGCCGTTCATAAATCCGGTTAAAGTGACTAAACCGGCGGCACCTATGTATCCCCATCGACGCCCATAAAGATCGCCAACCCGTGAAATTTCGGATGAAAATAATCCTTGCTCGATGACGTAATCGTGAACGGCATCGTCGAGTAGAAAGGCAACAGGAATTGCAACGGCTCCGGCTATGAGAAGATTTCGGTGAAACCGAACATCGCCGATTCCTTTGAAACCATTCCAATAGTGCGCGGGATACCATTTGACATAACCGACCGGTTGACGTAGTGGATCCGGCATTTCCGCGGGAAGAACGTCCGAAATCAAGAGACAGAATATAAGAGCGAATCCGATTTGTATTTTCCTCATCGACCAAATTCTTTTGCAGCGTCCAGCATGGTGATGTAATTATCATAGATGACATATTCCGGGATGCTGTTGCCGGAACCGACGCAGTAACCACCGTTGTAAGCCGCGACCTCGATATTTTCTTTCACTTTTTGACGAACTTCTTCTCGGGTTCCGCGGCTGAGAAGATCGACATCCACGTGGCCGATCAGGCAAAGTCGGTCGCCAAAGCGCTGTTTGATTTCGGCGAGATTCATAGCCTTCGGTTCGATCGGATGCAGTGCATCGACGCCGGCGTCAATAATGTCTTCTATGACGGAATAAAGCAAACCATCGGTGTGATAAATCAGCGGCTTGTTAGTTTTTTTTGACAAATCGCCAATCTTTTTCAGCCACGGAAAGAAATATTGCCGGAGGATTGCCGGGGACATCATCAAACCGGAACTGTAAGCAATATCATCGCTGTACCACATGACATCGACGGCATCGCTTTCAGCGAAATAGTTGAACATGCTCAAAACGAGATTTCCAATTTTATCGAATAGAGCAGAAACCAAATCCTGATTGTCGTAAAGGGCAAACGAAAACTGCTCGAATCCCATCATTTCCCAGACCATCGTAAAAATATCACCGTACTGACCGATGACACCCATGCCTTCAGGAAGCAAGGCGCGAACCTGTTCGAATCTGGAATAATCGAAATCTTCATTTCGCGGGAACCGGTATTTTTCAAAACTTTCCCAATTGGAAATAAAGCCTTTTCCTTCGGTTGCCCAATTTCTCGTAACGGTTCCGTCTTCTTTAAGTTTAATATTTTCAGCGTCCTGTAAAAATAGTTTACCGGGATTGAAATCGGCAATCGGCTGGAGTTTGATATAGTCGTAGCCGGCTTGATGCCAGAAATCGACGTCGTCTTTAAGTGAATGGATCGGCCTGCCGAGCAACCTTTCTTTCATGATCGGATGAACGCCGAGCTCGCAGACAGGCACATAATCGGCTTTCCCGCGCTTGAGAGTTTTTTTAAACTGTTCAATATCCGGATTCATAAAGCCTCAAGAGTTTCTACGTTAAAAAAACCGGTGGCAATTTAACGGTTTTCACTTTCCTCCGCACTATTATTTTACATTTTCTCATTGTAAGTTACGTCGGTTTTCGAACAGAGGAACTTGATGACAATTTTAACAAAAATATCCGATGAACTGTTGAATGGAGATGCTGAAAAGCTTGTGTCTCAGATCGAAGAAGCGCTTGATGAAGGTCTGACATCTAACGAAATTCTAAACGACGGCTTGATCAAAGGAATGTCTGTCGTTGGCGCTCTGTTCAAGAACGGTGATGTTTTCATCCCGGAAGTTTTGATCTCGGCGCGCGCCATGGCTAAAGGGATCGAACGACTGGAGCCGCTGATACTGAAAAGCGGCATTCCTCCGAAAGGCAAGGTGATGATCGGAACGGTTCAGGATGACCTGCACGACATCGGTAAAAATTTAGTAGCGATCATGTTTAAAGGCGCTGGATTCGAAGTCATCGATCTCGGTGTTAACGTATCTGCGGAAAAATTCGTTCAGGA
>JAQUKI010000031.1 GCA_028719225.1 Fidelibacterota bacterium
TTTCACCGTCTGTTTCCACCAAACCGGATAAATAAAGCGCTTCCGGACTATCCGGAAATTGCGCTTTAATCGCCGGAATTGCCCGAAGAACGGAATCCCGCTCACCGGTTTCGAGAAGATTGTAATAAGCAGATAAATCCTGCGCCGAAAGCCACATTGGAAAGATAAGAAATAGAATCGAAATTGCTTTTTTCATAAATGGATCGTGTAGGTGTCAGGTTGACCACAGGTTGAACATAGCCATACGATTTTCTTTTCCCGCCGTCCGCATTTTGAACAGGTGAAATCATCGGGTTCTTCGTAGTTGTCGATGTAATCATTCAGAATTTCTTGCGCTTCCGTGTAACGTTCTTTCAAAATTAGTAATTTGCAAAGCGCCATTTTGGAGACATTGGAGTCTGGATTTTTTTCACGAAGTTCCTCTATCAGAGATAATGCCTTTCCCAGTTCGCCTTTCCGCTCGTAAAAGCCCGCCAACGCCGTGATGGTTCGGACATCTCCCGGTTGACGACTGAGTATATTTTCATAAAAGCTTTGAATTTTTCCGAAATTTCCGAGATTGAACAAAACGGTCTGGAGTCGCCGAAAAACAAGATAAGCATGGCTCGGCGATATATCGGCAAATTTGACCCACCATTCGACAGATTCGACTTCGCGACCGTCTTTTGCATATGAGTTAGCGATGTAAAAATACGGCGCTTCGCAGGTCGGATCAATGCGTATCGCTTTTCGAAAAAGCAAACGCGCATCATGGAAAAAACCTTCGTTGTATTTCATCAGGCCTTCCTGGACTTTATACAACGCCAGCAACCGGTCGTTCGTTTCTTTCCGGAGTTCGAGTACCTGTTCGAGATACTGATATGCTTTGTCCCACTGTCCAATATTGCGATGGATGTTTTGAAGTTTTTCCAGCGCCCAGATATTCTTCTGATCGAGGTTCAGGATTTTTTCCGCACTGGACAACGCCTTTGACTGATCGCCTGCTTCAATGTAGTCATCGACGAGATTTCGTAAAATTTCAAATTGTTGACCGGAACTGACGCCACTGCGCAGGAGCAGGCTTTCATGTATCTTTAGCGCGCTTTCCATTTTTCCGTTTCTTCGGAACAAAACGCCCAATTTGATGTACGCGTCAACATTATCTGAATTTTTCCGGACGATCTCTTTGAAAACTTTAATCGCGGCTTTGTCTTCGCTATTCAGCATGTGATTCAAGGCGGTTGAATACAAATTCATCTCGTCCGAACTTGTCGTATCTTTCTGGCTAAGTAGCGTATAAGCAACGACAATGATGATGATTGCAATTACTAAAGTGATAAGTATTTCGATCATAGGACGATCCTGCTCGATTCCTCGTGTTTATTCAATTTCTTCTGGTTCATCGAGATCCTTGTTGCGAAGGACATCGACTTCCTGTTTGAGTTTTTTATAATCTGCGTTTAATGCTCGCATCTTGCTATTTACGGCAAATATCTCCAAAGCGGAAATGAAAAATCCTATCAGTATGCCTATCAGGAGAGTGATGAGCAACGCAATGATCATTTCCAGGTTTTCAATACTGTTGCCGAAGAACTTCAGCGTGATCTTTTGACCAGCGTTATCAAGGACGAAAATCAAAAGCACGACTATTATCGCGAACAACAAAATCAGTTTGACATATTTCATGACGACTCCGCTGAGTTAGACAATGGTTCCAAAGAGTGAAACGCCAATCGCTTTTTCAATTCTCACCCGAACTACATCGCTAATTTCGGGATTTCCTTTTTGAATAATAACAATTTTATTTGTACCGGTTCGACCGGTCTTTTCATTGGGATTCTTCCGGCTTACGTTATCAACGAGCAATTCTTGCATTGTACCAACCAATGCACGATTCTTCAGTAAAGTATGTCTTTTTTGTTTCTCAATAACGCGATTCAGCCGATCTGATTTTTCTCCGGATGTTACATCATCGATCATACGTGCGGCGGGTGTTCCGGGACGGGGTGAATATTTAAAATTGTATGCGGCATCGAATATGACAGCGTCCATCACTTTGAGTGTTTCTAAAAAATCGGTTTCTGTTTCCTGTGGAAAGCCCACGATGATGTCCGTTGTAATCGCACAGTCCGGCATGTGGCGGCGAATATTTTCAACAACAGAAAGATACTTAGCCTGATTGTAGTTTCGTTTCATCAGTTCAAGTACTCTCGTCGAACCCGACTGGAGTGGAAGATGGATATGATGGCAAATGTTTGAGTGATCGCGCATGACCTCGAGAAGTCGGTCGTCGAAATCCTGTGGATGCGGAGACGTATACCGGATGCGTTTTAGTCCGGTGATTGCCGATACGGCTTCGAGCAGTTCCGGAAACCGGAAAGTTTCATATATATATGAATTGACATTTTGCCCGAGCAATGTTATTTCGGAGTAACCGTCGGCAACAGCCTGTTTCACTTCCTCGACGATTCCGCTTAACGAGCGACTTCGCTCTCTTCCCCGCGTGAACGGCACAATGCAATAGGTGCAAAATTTATCACATCCGCGCATTATCGAAATCCACGCATTCACACGACTGCTCCGGAATGGTGATAATTCGTTGTAAACTTCTTCTCTGGATAATTGAAATCCGGTTACCGGCAACGATACGGACTCAATTGCTTCCGGTAATTTTCGGTATGAATCCGGCCCGAGTGCAATGTCAATAAATGGATTCTTGTGGAGAACTTCATCTTTGTCACGCTGAGCGACGCATCCGAGTATTCCGATCAGGAGGCCGGGATTGACTTTTTTCAGATTTTTAAACTGTGATAATCGGGCGATTGCTCGCCTCTCGGCATTTTCGCGGACACTGCATGTATTAACGAGGATGATGTCGGCATCTTCCGGCGAGTTCGTCGGTTGGTAGGATTTTCCCCTGAGAAGTCCTGCAACCAGTTCTGAATCCGCTTCATTCATTTGGCAGCCGTAAGTTTCGATATAGTATTTTCTTCTTTTCATATATTAAACGGCAATTGGATTTTCATAAAAAGGCCAGAACTTCGCATTTGAAAACGAACAAAGGAACAACTGATCGACTGAAATGTTATCGGGTATAACCGGTGAAATAGTAATCCAGAGGATTTTTATATATCTTGTACTGGCAAAGTTCATAATGGAGATGCGGGCCTGTGCTTCTGCCGCTTGTTCCGACTTCGCCAATCTTCTGTCCGCGTTTTACAACCTGTCCGGGATTGATCATCGTCCTCGATAAATGAGCATACAGCGTCGTGTATCCATAACCGTGATCGATTCTCACGACTCGACCGTATGTTCCAAAAGGACCTGAAAATTCGACAACTCCGTCGGCAGTCGCGAAAACCGGTGTTCCGGTTGGAGCCGAAATATCGACGCCATAATGGAATTGTCGTCTTGAAGTGAATGGATCTTTACGATAGCCAAAACTATCTGTTATATATCCGACATTAACCGGCCTAATCGAAGGTGTTGCCTGAATTTGGTCTGTCCGGTGTTTGAATGCCTGATAAATAGTTTCGTAACTCAATTTTTCAAATTTTAAAATCCGTCCGAGTTTGTCCAGATCGTTTTCAAGATCGGAAATTTTTATACTGTCTGCTGGTAGCAACTGATCCATTTCACTCGTTCGGTTCTGTACTTTTCCGCCGATGCCGAGCGCCCGTACATCCCGATCTATGGAAGGAATATCGGCATAAGTCCGTAAAGCTTTGTCTTTTTCGACGAGAGCGTTAACTTCCTTTTCCATTTCCTGAATCCGATCTTTGAAGTCATAGATCGTTGAAACCAACTGACCGTTATTCTTTCGGATGAGTGCAAACTTGGATTATATACGAGGTTGGACATAGAAATGATGCTGACAAAAATGATAAGCAGAACCGATGCAACGACAGAAACGCCGATCCATGTCAACGTTTTCCGATTCAAGGAAATCGTTTTAACTTTTTCGTGATCGTGCCAGACAAATAGTAATTTGGGTTCTTTATCCATCCCTTTACTGTATTTTACATCCCAAGTATTCTAATACTCTCCATGACGTTTGAAATTACGGGATTGAGCGCATCATGTCAATCTTTTTTTTACCCTAAATATCCCTTGAGCAAGAACGCACGCGATGTATGCCGCAATTTTCTCAGCGCTTTTTCTTTGATTTGCCGCACCCGTTCCCGTGTTAAAGACAATTCCTGCCCTATTTCCTCAAGCGTGGCAGGAGTATCATAACCGATACCAAAATACATCCGGATGACTGCCGCTTCCCGTTTGCTTAGTGACGAAATCACCTGATTGACTTCTTCGCGAAACGATGCTTCTGCAATTACATTTCCCGGGTCATATTCATCGGCGCAGGGAAGAATATCCTGAAGCGTACCTTTATCATTCACACCCATCGGAGTATCGATACTTAGCATTCCATCACGCAATTCCCAGATCAATTTCACATCGATGTTCTCTTTCTGAAGGATAGCTTCGATCTCATTATAAGTCGGTTCGCGCTCGTAGTCCTTCTCGAACTCGGATGTTACTTTGGAGATTTTATTCAGATTTCCGACAATATTTAGAGGTAATCGCACTAACCGCGCATTTTCGGAAATAGATTGGAGAATTGTCTGTCGAATCCACCAAACGGCATATGAAATGAATTTGAAACCACGCGTCTCGTCATAGCGCTTCGCTGCTTTAATTAATCCGATGTTTCCTTCGTTGATTAAATCCTCTAAAGACAACCCGTGATTTTGGTATTTTTTTGCGACGGAGACAACAAATCTTAGGTTTGCCCGTAGTAATTTATCGAGTGCCTCTTTATCGCCTTTGCGAACTTTTGATGCAATATCGATTTCTTCATCGGGCGTTAGCGGTTTTTCTGTGCTGATCTCGGCAAAGTATCGCTGTAGAACATGGCTACGAGCGAATGGAAGATTGGTTGATGATTCATCCTCCTCCATATCCCGACTCCATCATGTTATCTTATTTTGGTTTTGCCGCATGAGGTTTTTTGGGAGATTTCGGTTTGGGTTTTTCAGCCGGTTTTGGTTCTGGCTTTGATACCTCTTTGATTTTTTTATACTCTTCCTCTTTTACGCGGAGCTTCTTTTCGAGATTTCGAATGTCCTCAACCGAGTTGATAACGGACTCATCAGATTCAATATTTTTCTTTTGTTCCAAAATCTTCTCATAGACAGTTCCACCCAATTTGGTGAACTGTTTCTCGATCTCGCGATTAATTTGAAAAATATCCAATTTCACTTTGCCAAGTTTGGTCAATTCTTCCGCTTTATCCGCCGCATCCCGGCTAAATTCGGTGGCTTTATCTGCGGCTTTCGTCGCCCAATCGCCAACGTTCTTTTTGATGTCGTTCCACAAACTCGTCATGTTACCTCCTAATTTCAGGTTTCCATCTATCTTTAAGTTAATTTAGTGCCCATCTTTCATCGTTCAAAATAGATTTCTCTTTGATCTATAAAATAAAAGCCTCCGGATCAGGTTCCGGAGGCTTTATTAGTATTTTTACGGATTTTAGTACATTCCGCCGCCCGGGGGCATCGGAGGCTGTGCCGGTTCTTTCTCCGGAATCTCCGAAATAACTGCCTCGGTGGTCAACATTAATCCAGCAATGCTCGCGGCGTTCTCAATGGCAACGCGCGCTACCTTTGTCGGATCGATGATACCTGATTTGTACAAATCGACATAGTCTTCCTTATAGGCATCAAACCCATAAGCTATACCGATTTTATCCCTGTCTTCTTTAACTTTCTGAACGACGATTGAAGGTTCGTGCCCGGCGTTCTTTGCGATCTGGCGGAGCGGTTCTTCTAACGCTCTCTTGACGATCTTTACACCGACCATCTGGTCAGTAGAAAGTTTCAGCATATCGAGCTTCGGGATCGTCCGAAGCAGGGCGACGCCGCCACCCGGAACGATGCCTTCTTCGACTGCAGCGCGTGTAGCATGAAGCGCATCTTCAACTAAGGCTTTGATTTCTTTCATTTCGACTTCGGTTGCGGCTCCGACTTTTAATACTGCAACACCACCAGACAATTTGGCAAGGCGTTCCTGCAGTTTCTCTTTGTCGTAATCAGAGGTTGTTGTATCGATCTGTGCCTTGATCTGTTTGATACGTCCTTTGATGTCGGCCGATTTGCCGCCGCCTTCGACGATTGTCGTGTTATCTTTATCGATCACGATGCGTTTGGCTGTGCCAAGATAGGATAGGTTGGCGTTTTCGAGTTTGAAACCGCGCTCTTCAGCGATGACTGTACCGGCGGTCAGAACGGCAATATCTTCTAACATTGCTTTCCGGCGATCTCCGAATCCCGGCGCTTTAACAGCGGCGACTCTCAATGTTCCTCTAAGTTTATTGACGACAAGAGTTGCTAGCGCTTCACCTTCGACTTCTTCGGAAATGATCAACAGCGGTCTACCCATCTGTGATACTTTTTCGAGAATCGGAAGAAGGTCTTTCATGCCGGAAATCTTTTTATCGTGAATTAGAATATATGCGTCTTCAAGAACGGCTTCCATAGATTCGGAATTCGTTACGAAATACGGAGAAATGTAGCCTCTGTCGAACTGCATTCCTTCAACAATGTCCAGTGCGGTCAATGCACTCTTGGCTTCTTCAACCGTGATGACGCCGTCTTTTCCGACTTTATCCATCGCGTCGGCGATCAATTCACCGATGGCGACTTCGTTCACTTCTTCTTTGCCGTTTTTCTCGTCCTTCTTCAGAACCCGGACTTTACGATTATTGGCGGAAATAGTTCCGACCTGCGCGATCTCCTCTTTGCTTCCGGAAACTTCGCGGCTAATGTTTTTCAGTTCACTGATGACAACTGCTACAGCGGCATCAATTCCTCGTTTGATTTCCATCGGATCGGCGCCGGCGGTTACATTTTTAATTCCTTCGTCGATGATTGCCTGCGCTAAAACGGTTGCAGTGGTCGTTCCGTCGCCCGCGATGTCCGAAGTCTTAGAGGCAACTTCTCTAACCATCTGCGCACCGATATTTTCTAATTTGTCCTCAAGATCGATCTCTTTAGCGACGGTGACGCCATCTTTAGTGATCGTCGGAGAACCGAACTTTTTTTCGATAACAACGTTTCTGCCTTTGGGTCCCAGGGTTACTTTAACGGCGTTCGCTAATTTATCAACGCCTTCCTTGAGAGCAGTTCTGGCGGTTGTATCATACTCGATTTTTTTTGCCATGATTTACTCCTTCTATTATTTCTTATAAAATTGCCAGGATGTCGCTTTCTCTCATGATCAGGTGGTCTTCACCGTCAATAGAAACTTCCGTTCCGGAATATTTTCCGTAAAGAACTTTATTGCCGACCTGAACTTCCATCGGAACTTTAACACCGTTTTCGAATTTGCCGGGTCCGACTGCAATGACGCTTCCCTGTTGAGGTTTTTCCTTGGCCGTATCGGGCAGAATGATTCCGCCATGCGATTTTTCTTCAGCTTCGCTCGGTTTGACAACGACACGATCTGCTAAAGGTTTTACTGTCATTTTTTGCTCCTTTCAATTAATTAGCACTCTAAACTTTTGACTGCTAAAATTAATCCTTTCTGCTATCATCTGTCAACACATTTGTATAAAGAACCATAACCGTACGACCAATTGATAGGAAGATTAATTTTCGTCGAAGTTTCAAAAATCGATGTATACTTTTACAAACCTTGTGCCAGAAATTTGCGCTGTCACATCCGCTGTTGGTCTATTACAAACCAACCATATATTTTTCATTTGGATTACTCTAATTACGTTCGGATTTTGCATGTCTTCTTATAAATTATTGAGAGTTTTAAAGGATTTAGGAATTTCATTGGAAATCATCATCTATCTTATTATCGGACTATCAGGTGGCATTTTGGCTGGAATGTTTGGAATTGGCGGCGGCATCGTCATCGTTCCAGCGTTGATCTTTTTCTTACATTTTTCTCCACAGGTTTCCAACGGCACTTCTCTTTTCGCCCTATTATTGCCAGTAGGAATTTTAGGTGCTTTGGCATATCATCGGGCAAAACTGATTGATTTAAAAGCAGCACTCTGGATTGACTTAGGACTTTTTCTCGGCATCTCCGGCGGAGCTGTAACTGCATTGTCAGTCTCACCCAATCTCTTAAAAATGATCTATGGCATTTTTCTGCTCTTCATTAGTTATCGATTCATCCAGCCTATGGATTTATCCCGATCAAGAAAGAACGTCTCCAAAACGACTTCTTCTAATACAATGACTCAACAATCCACACTCACTTCTCGTTCTATTTGGAAGCAGGTAACGATCGGATTATTCGCAGGAATATTGGCTGGATTGTTTGGAATTGGTGGAGGAATTGTGATCGTTCCAGCGCTGATAGTCTGGCTTGGATACGATCAAAAAACTGCCAGTGGAACATCTCTTGCAGCTCTCTTATTACCGGTAGGATTGCCGGGAGTGTTAATTTATTTCCACGCCGGACAATTTGACCTGCAATCTGCGATTTATGTAGCCTCAGGTTTATTGATTGGAGCTTTGTTCGGAGCGCTTTTTGCCATTCGGATGCCGTCAAAAATCGTCAATCGACTCTACGGTATATTTCTTCTCTTCGTCGGAGTCACTTTCATCGTCGGTGCAATTTAGAGTCAAAAAAGAAAAAGCCACCAAACAGTGGCTTAATCATTGAAAAGCGATAGATCGCTTCGAAAATTTAAAGACCAATAATTTACTGTTCGTAAGTCTCTTTGATCTTCGCTGCTTTTCCTCGAAGGTTTCGCAAATAATAGAGTTTGGCTCTACGTACACGACCCGTCGAAATTTTAGTTATCTTATTAATTTTAGGCGAATGGAGCGGAAAAATTCTCTCGACGCCGACGCCGTTTGAAATTTTACGAACCGTAAACGTCTCGCTGACGCCGCCACCGGAACGAGCGATAACGATGCCCTGAAAAGTTTGAATCCTTTCCTTGTCACCTTCTTTAATTTTTACTTCAACTGCTACGGTGTCGCCCGATTTAAAATCCGGGTTATCCGTTTTGAGTTGATCTGCGACTGCTGCAGCCAGTTTATCCATTTTTACCTCCACTATCATTGTTTTCAATTAATTTTTCTATCAGATCAGTACGTCTTTCACGTGTCCTTTTCAATCGTTGATCGTGCTTCCAATCAGATATTTTTGCATGATTTCCCGACATCAACACTTCTGGCACGCTCAAACGACGATATATTTGCGGATGTGTGTAAATCGGTCCTTCGAGCAAATTGTCTGCAAACGAATCCGTTTCCGCCGATTCATATGAGTGTAAAACACCCGGGATATGTCGGATAATCGCATCGATCATCATCAGCGTCGGTAACTCACCACCGGTCACGACAAAATCACCGATACTGATTTCGTCCGTCACTAATTTCTTCAGCACCCGCTCGTCGATTCCCTTATAATGTCCGCAAAAAAACGTTAAATCCGGTTCCTTTGCTAATCCGACAGATGTCGCATGATCGAAAGTCTTTCCTTGTGGAGATGGAAAAATGACCCGCGGTCTCGGTTTTTCCACCAACTTACGAATCCGATCGTATGCCCGAAAAAACGGTTCCGGTTTTAAGACCATTCCCGCACCACCACCATAAGGTGTATCGTCGATCTGTTTGTGCTTATCGCGCGTAAAATCACGTAGATTCCACACCTCAAATGTCACGGCGTTTTTTTCAGTCGACTTTCGGAACATGCTCTCTGAGAGACACGCACTGACCATACCCGGAAAAGCGGTTACGACGAATATTTTCATAAATCGATCAAACCATCCACTTCACGAACAAAGACGATTTTTTCCCTTTCGTCCACTTTTTCAATGAAAGCATCTACGATAGGGATCATTACGATCTTGCTTCTAATGTTCACCAGCAAGCGCGGTTGGGATTCAAAAAGGTCGAGATCGGTGACGATTCCCAATTTTTCCTGACATCCGGTTACATACACTTCGAAATTTATCCATTTCAGGCATTCAATACCGGAGTAGTTCTCGGAATCGACGAAAACATTTAATCCTTTCAGAAAATCTGCTTCATCCCGGGTATTCACATTTCTCAATTTCAAATAAACACGATCATTTTCAGATCGCCAAGAATCTATTGCCCACGACTGAAGTCGCTCGGGATCTGTGCCCAACCAAACTTCAGATAAATTTTTCCCGATTTCAATTTTGGAAGACAAAAGTGTGATTATCAATTCGCCACTCAGTCCTCGCGTCTTTGTGATTCTGCCAATCGGATAAAGCGTCATGGCTTTCACTCCGGGTAAATAATCCGATAATTCTGATCAAAATAATTTGATTTTTCACCGATGGTCATCATCGTGTTTTTCGGATCATCCATCGCTATATTCACATTGTACCCGATAAAGTCTTTTGTGATTTCTTTTCTTCCCGAGTAACCGAAAAATGAAAGAAGTCACTAATTCCAAAAAACGTAAGTTTTAATCAGGCTTCAGTCGCTTCTGGCGCTTCCGGTGTTACAACTTCCGATTCGCTTTCGACAACTGCTGGCTTTTCTTCTTCAACTTCTACTGGTTCGGGAGTTGCCGCTTCTTCCGGTTTCGCTTCCGGTTCTGGTTCCGGTTTGGATTCGACTGGTGAAGCCTGAGTGGCCGGCGTTTTGATATTTCTGGACATTTCCCATTTCTGGAGTTCGATGCTTCGGGCTTTTTCATCCAGATCATTCCGCATCATATGCCATTCCAATGCGATGCCTTGTTTTTGTAAAATGTTGAAAACGGTGTCAGTTGGTTCGGCGCCTTTTTTCAGCCATTCCAAAACTTTTTCTTTGTCGATTACGACAGTTGCGGGCTTTGTCAATGGATTATAGAATCCGAGTTTTTCCAGATAGCGTCCATCGCGGCGCACTTTGGAATCCACTACGACGATCCGATAGCAGGGCATCTTTTTTCTGCCCATCCGAAATAGTCTCATTCTTACTGCCAAGTATATACCTCCTTATTGTGATTAATATCCCATTCGGAACGCAGACAGGTTTTTCGGCAATCTCATTTTTCCCATCTGCTTACTGATTTTTACGATTTGCCAATATTGATTCAGAAGTTGATTCACGTCAGTGGTTTTGGTCCCGCTTCCGAGCGCAATCCGTTTGCGACGACTTCCGTTTATAATGGACGGATTGCTTCTTTCCTGTCTTGTCATCGACTGGATAATAACTTCCGCCCGTGTAAATTCTTTTGTATCGATTTTAATATTTTTCGATTTCAGTTTATTCATACCCGGAATCATTTCAAACAAATTCTCGATCGGTCCCATTTTCCGGATTTGTTTAAGCTGAAGCAGATAATCTTCAAGCGTGAACCGGTTCTTGCGGAAGCTTTCCTCGAGTTTTGCACTCGTTTCCGCGTCAACGGATTCCTGTACTTTTTCGACGAGTGAAATGACATCACCCATTCCTAAAATGCGGTTAGCCATCCGATCCGGGTAGAAGACTTCCAGACTGTCCATTTTCTCGCCGGCGCTGATAAATACGATCGGTTTACCGGTGACTTTGACGATTGAGAGAGCGGCGCCGCCCCGTGTGTCGCTGTCCATTTTGGTCAGGACGATTCCATCGACTCCTAATTTTTCGTTAAATGTACTTGCGGTGTTGACAGCATCCTGGCCAGTCATTCCATCCGCGATGAATAGAATATCGTGTGGTTTGACTACTTTATTCAATTCCTGAAGTTCATTCATCAACTCATCGTCGATATGTAGCCTTCCAGCGGTGTCGATGATCAATGTATCATAGTGATTTTGCCGCGCAAATGCAACCGCATCGGAGGCTTTTTTAACAACTTTTTCGTTACTCGAAAAAACCGGCACACCGATTTGTTTTCCGAGTATTTCCAACTGAGTCAGTGCCGCAGGTCGATAGACATCGACGGAAACGAGTATTGGAGAATGGTTTTGTTTTTGAAGATGATGGGCAAGTTTCGCGGCAAAAGTTGTTTTCCCGCTTCCCTGAAGTCCTGTTAGCATGACGATCGTCGGTGGGATAGATGTGGTTTTCAACTGAAAATGTTTTTCACCAAGTAAAAGTACCAACTCGTCGTGAATGATTTTCACGATCAACTGCCCCGGCGTCAGACTTTTTGTGACAGTAACGCCGACCGATTTAGCCTGAACGTTTTCGATGAACGATTTGACGACCTTATAGTTCACATCCGCTTCCAGTAAAGCTCGTCGGACATCGCGAAGCGCCAACTGGATATTGCTATCAGTTATTTTACCTTCTCCGCGAAGGGTTTTTATAATCGAACCAAAACTATTTTGTAAATGCTCTAACATACAAACTTCACTTAGAATTTAGCGGGTAAATTTACTCTCCATCAAGTCCTTATGCAACACAAATTCTGGTCGTACCGACTGCCGAAATTCACTGATGAACCATAACAGTATCGAAGCAGACAAATCCGGCGGGAACAATTTTCGTCACTCATTTTTGAATAATTTGTGATTTCGCTTTCGTCTTCACTTCAGCTTCGATTGCAAATCAAATCCGGTCAATGTAAATTCACTTCGATTTTTATGAATCTGAAAAATTTGAGAACTCAACACTGCCTTTCAATTATTATTCTTTTTCTGATCGTCTTTTCCGTTCAAAGTTCCGGTTTCGAGTATCGGATCATTAATGAAACGGCAAATTCCATCGTTCTTGAATGTCAAGAAACATCACAGATTGAGTGGCGGTTTTCGGAGAATTATCCAGATTCTTCGACCCTTTTGCTTTTAGGAGATGCGGAGATTACTGACTTATCGTCAAATCTTCTTTTTCCGTTTAGACAGATCGCCGTGGCTTTACCGTCTCCTCAAAAACCAGAGGTTCTTCTCAATATTCTCGATTCTGAGCCTATCAATCTTGATAAATCTCTGACGACAAAAGATTTTCAATACTTAAAAGATCATCCCGTAATCGAAATCTCTGACTGGGGTTTGATGGGAACCACCGCAACGGCTCTCGTCCGTGTTTTTCCCATTCGCGCCACAGGTCGATCGGATCAGGTCATTCTGATACGAAAATTTCGCATAACGGTCAATTATTCCTCGGAAAATGTCTCTGCGACATATAAAGTCATTTCAACAACCAACGTTCAAAATCTGGATCTGCTTTACGTGAATCCGGCCTCAGTTAGTAATTGGCAACCGAAAACGGAGCGTTCGCTTAAAAAAACCACAACTCTTCCAGACGGCGTCTGGCTGAAACTCACTGTTAATGAAGATGGTATCTATTCGCTGCCATTTGACCAGATCGCGGCAAAAGGAATTTCTGAAACGGCAATCGATGTGAATCGCATTTTTTTATTCAGCAATTCGACTGGTGGATTCAAGATGAATGACGTCATCGATACACCAGTTCCTGAAAATCTGGTAGAAATCACCCGGCGGATTATCAGCACCGATGACACTTTCAATTCTGCCGACACACTGATTTTTTGGGGACGGGCAACATCCGGGCTCGCTACAGACGTCACTGGAAATTTGTATTTTAATCGAAATTATTATTCCTTTGACAACTATTACTGGCTCTTGATAGCCGATCAACCCGGTTCGCCAAAACCGATTGACGCACTTGAGTCTTCGCAGTTGACGGCAAATTCTATAGCCACGGAAACAGAATATCTCGAAAGGCATGAACTGGAAATCAACAATTTCATCCATTCCGGAACGCATTGGTATGGCGAGAAATTTTCAAATTCCGGCACTAGTATTTCTGTAGTTTTTCCGTTACCGGATCGCGAAGCCGGTTACACTGCCAAAGTTAAAATCCGAACTGCCGGCGGAACCAGTGAAACATCAAATATTTTCAATCTTTTTTATAACACATCATCCACTTCTATCGCCTCCTGGTCATCGACAAATTTTAACACGACAAATAAAATCCAGACGATGGCGCTGGTCGGAGGAACGAATATTTTTAGAATCACGTTTACATCTTCCAAGGCATCGGCTCAGGCATATCTGGACTTCATGGAACTTCAATATAATAGAAATCTCCAACCGGAAACGGAATCGCTTCGATTTTGGGCGCCGATTTCCAATAGTTTGATAGAGTATCGACTCTCAGATGTTCAATCGAACAATTTTACAGTTTTCGACGTAACAGACTGGGCAAATGTTCATACACAAAACGTTGTAACCGATTCGGAAAATGCTTACCACTTTCGAGCCGAAACATCTATCCAGAATCGACGGTCATATTTTATTACATTTCCTAATCAGTACAAATCTCCAGAAAATATTGAAAACCTTGGAAGGATCAATTTGGCATCACTCCGAACGCCAAACACTGGTGCCAAATACGTAATTATAACGGACAAAGCATTTCAATCTGCCGCCGATGATCTTGCCGATTTATATACGAACGATCTCCCGGAAGCAGATAGACTTACAACAAAAGTCGTCCTTCAGAGCCAAATTTTTCGCGAATTCAACGCGGACATTCAAGATCCAAATGCAATCCGTTTTTTCCTGAAATACGCTTTTGAAAACTGGAGCGTCAAACCGGAATTTGTCCTGCTTTTGGGCGATGGAACTTACGATTACCGCGGAATCGAGTCCGGTCAGGGGAATTATATTCTGACCTATCAGGTCGAAAGCGAGTCGGATGTCATTGACGTATCAAGTTCTTATGCTTCTGATGCGCGATTTGTCTATATCAGTGGTGCGGACCGCTTAATGGATATGTCGATCGGCAGGATTCCCGCCAATACTGCCGAAGATGCGCAAAATGCCATCGATAAAATTCGCTCCTATTTGACAGAACCGATTTACGGGGATTGGCGAAATCGGATCACACTCGTCGCGGACGATCCCGAACGACCACGAACCGGAGAAGAATATCACATCTCCGATACGGAAGATTACATCGTAAAATATATTCCGAAAAATTTCACACTGGAGAAACTTTACTTACTGGAATTTCCGGAAGTGCAGGATGCTTCAACCTACGGAGTTAAAAAACCAGCCGCTACCGAAGCGATTTTCAAGCAATTGTCGTTAGGGACAACAATCATTAATTATATGGGACACGGAAGTTCGACAATTTGGTCACAAGAACGCACATTGGATATGGAGCGGGATATTTCCACTCTGCAAACTGGTATGAAACTTCCTTTTTGGATCGCGGCAACCTGCAGTTGGGGACAATTTGACGATATTTCCAGTGATTGCATGCCGGAAGCGCTCATTACAAAAGAAGAGGACGGTGCTATTGCCGCACTTGGAGCCACACGTGCAACTTATCCGTCATCGAACCGTGCATTCATCAGTGCGCTTCTACAAAGATGGTTCTCGAATGGAAAAATCAACCGGATTCGTTTGGGAACGCTGTTGCAGATCGTCTTTTCAGGCAACAGCGAAAACAACGAAAAATATATCCTTTTCGGCGATCCCGCTTTGTATCTGGCGTTGCCGACCGGTCAGGCTGAGTTCGACCCATTACCCTCCGATTCGCTGAAAGCGCTTTCGAACGTTTCATTAAACGGAGACGTTTCATCTGCCGATGCCGGTTTTTCAGGACAAGGAATTCTAAAAGTCTTCGACAGCGACCGATTCGTGACAAGATCCTATCTAACTACAGCAAAAGAATCACGATCAATGTCATACATTTTGCCGGGAGAATTATTGTTTAAAGGTTCACTTCAGGTTGAAAACGGTTCTTTTTCATCCAGATTTTTTGTCCCAAAAGACTTGAACTACGAAAACCGGTTCGGTTCTATCAACCTCTATTCATGGTCGGAATCGAGCGGCCGGGAAATCTCGGCATTTTACGATTCGTTAGTATTTCGCGGTTCCGAATCGGCGGTCGATACAATCCCGCCAAAGATCGATATCGGATTTCAAAACATCGATTTCCATGATGGAGATGTCGTCACTCCTGAAATGTCACTCCAAATTCACATTCGGGACGAACACGGTGTGAATATTGCCGGACAAATGGGACACGATATACTCGTCGAATACGACACCGACCCTTCTCTGACTGTCGAAGCGACAGAAAATTTTTCGTATGATACGAACAGTGATACGTCCGGGACACTGACGCTTGCTTTACCGGATATTGAATCCGGCGAACATTCGGTCACCGTTCAGGCTTGGGATAATGCCAACAATCCTGCCACCGCGACAAGTGCATTTACGCTTTCACTGGCAGAGAGATTATCGGTCGAACGTGTTTTTAATTTCCCAAATCCTTTCCATGACGAAACGGATTTTACATTTACGCTTACACAACCGGCTAAAGTGAAAATAATGATCTACACGGTTCGGGGACTTCTCGTTAAGACAATCGATTCTACCGAAATTTTCCCGGCAGGATTTCAAACGATCCATTGGGATGGGAATGATGACTTTGGAGATATAATTTCACGTGGAATTTACATATTCAAACTCAATGTCACTTCTTCAGATTCTAAACAAAGAGACACGTTCATTGGAAAATTGGTAAAAGCAAAATGATTCCATATTTTGATTGGTTTAAAAAATCCGTTGTGCTTGCTTCAGCGTCACCAAGACGAGAAGAAATTCTTAAAATGATTCTACCTGATTTCATCATTCATCCGTCGGATTACGTCGAGAAAAATCACCGAAACGCCAACCCATCGTCGTTGGTAGTTTACCACGCCATTGAAAAAGCCAAATTCGTTGCCGGAGATCATCCGAATTCATGGATTATCGGGGCAGACACGGTTGTCGTCAAAGACGATGTTGTGCTTGGCAAACCGGTTGACAGCGATGACGCCTTACGAATGCTAAAGTTTCTGAGCAACGCAACTCATTCTGTTTTTACCGGTTATTGCGTTCTGAATTCAGATAACGGAAAATATTTGAAGGGTTATGAAAAAACAGATGTCACATTTCGGGAAATTTCCGATGAAATGGCGGTTCATTATATCGATCATTTCCATCCATTTGATAAAGCAGGTTCTTATGCAATTCAGGATTTCAGCACCGTTTTTTTAAAAAAAATCGATGGTTGTTTTTATAACGTCGTCGGTTTCCCGCTATCTAAGTTCTACTACCAGATTCTCAATGATCTTTCCGACTGTTTGTAAACTTTATATTGAAAATCAAAAGATTATTTCTCATATTTCCAACTGAATATGGAGAGTGAATCAGGTGGGCGCAAGATGTTTTACGAAGATCTGAAAAATCAGCGGGAAAAACTTGGACTAAGCGTTGAGCAAATTGCTAACAGAATCAAAGTTAATAAATCTTACATTGAGGACTTTGAATCGGGCATTTTTTTAAATTTACCCAAGACATACATTCGTTTATTTCTCCGCTCATATGCTGTCGAGG